>JAHEMB010000170.1 GCA_024643915.1 Rhodothermaceae bacterium
GGAGCACATGTACGGCCTGCCCCTCATTGAGGTGCTGCCGGAGCCGATGCCGGCGTGGGAGCAGAGCACCAAGCGCCTCCTCGACATGGCCGTGGCGTTCGTGGTGCTGGTGGTGGGGCTCCCCCTCTGGATCGTTCTGGGCGTGCTCATCTGGTCCTCTTCGCCTGGGCCGGTCATCTACCGGCAGGAGCGCGTGGGCGAGGAAGGCCGTCCCTTCACGATGTATAAGTTCCGCACCATGCGCGCCGATGCCGAAGCCGAGACGGGGCCGGTGTGGGCCTCGGCTGACGACCCGCGCTACACGCCCCTGGGCCGCTGGCTCCGCAAAACCCGCCTCGACGAGATCCCCCAGTTCTGGAACGTCTTGAAGGGCGACATGAGCCTCGTCGGCCCGCGCCCGGAGCGGCCCTACTTCGTCGAGAAGCTGGCGCACGAGATCCCCCTCTACAACCGGCGTCACCGCGTCAAGCCCGGCATCACCGGCTGGGCGCAGGTCAAGTGGAAGTACGACGAGAGCCTGGAGGACGTGCGGCAAAAGGTCAAGTACGACCTCTTCTACATCGAAAACATGAACCTGCGGATGGACTTCAAAATCCTCTTCCGCACCCTCCGCACCACCTTCACGGGCAAAGGGCAGTGAGGGTTTCGGATTTCGGATGGCCTGCCTTCAATCGGTCCGCCGCTGGGACGAGGGTCATTGGGGGCGGCGGGAATTATCAACAGAAACAGGGCGTCCTCGCGGCGCCGGAGGGGAACCATGCTTGATTTCCTGCTGGTTGTGCTGCCCGGTCTGATTCCTCCCTTCCTCCTCGGCCAGTCTCAGGCGACGACTGGGGTGATCGAAGGAACGGTCCGGGACGAATCTAGCGCCGTGCTGCCCGGCGTGATCATCACGCTCCTTAACACGGCGACGGACTTCCAGCAAGTGTTGATTACCGACCCGCGTGGGCGCTTTCGGGGGGTGCTCCTGCCCCTGGGTCCCTATCGCGTGACGGCTCAACTGGAGGGATTCAAAACGCTCGTGCGAGAGGGCATCAATCTTACGGTGGGCCAGACGATAGACCTGAACTTGACGCTTCAGATCGCAGCAGTGGAGGAATGACGATGTCGTGGCTGGTCCATACGTTCAAACCCCCACGTCCACACGTTCTAGCGCGCGTAGCGCGTAGCGATTTGGGATTTGGTTAGAAGAAGATGTACGGTGTCTCATCGATGCATAACTTGCGCGAGAACGACCCCGTTAATTTCACCGCGCCTTTCTCAACAGGCGCTTTTGGTTTGGAAGTAGACACCGATATCAAAACTGTCCTCCGCGCCCTCCTATTGCCGCGCGTCATCGAGGAGAAGATGCTGCGGCTGATCCGGCAGGGGCGGCTGTCGAAGTGGTTCAGCGGCTACGGGCAGGAGGCCATCGCCGTGGGCTGCACGCTGGCCCTGCGCGAGGACGACTACCTGCTGCCCATGCACCGCAACGTGGGGCTGTGGACGGCACGCGGCGTACCCCTCAAACCGCTTTTCTGCCAGCTCATGGGCAAGGACGGCGGCTACACCAAGGGCCGCGACCGCACCTTCCACTTCGGCCTGCCCGAGAAGCGGATCGTCGGCATGATCTCGCACCTGGCGGCCATGCTGCCGGTGGCGTGCGGGCTGGGGCTGGCGGCCCAACTCAAGGGCGAGGACTTCGTCGCCCTCGCGTTCGTCGGCGACGGGGCCACGCGCGAGGGTGATTTCCATGAGGCGCTCAATCTCGCTGCCGTGTGGAAGCTGCCCGCGATCTTCGTCGTGGAGAACAACGGCTACGGCCTCTCCACCCCCACCGACGAAGCCCTCCCCACCAAAGACATCGCCGATGCGGCCCGCGCCTACGGCTTCCCCGGCGAGGTGGTGGACGGCAACGACGTACTGGCCGTGATGGACGCCGTGCAGCGCGCCGCTGCCCGCGCGCGGGCAGGGGAGGGGCCGACCCTCCTGGAGATGAAGACCTTCCGCATGCGCGGCCACGAAGAGGCCTCCGGCACCAAGTACGTCCCCGACGAACTGTTCAAGGCGTGGGCGGAGAAGGACCCGGTGGACCGCCTCACGCGCCGCCTCCGCGATGAGGGTGCGATGACGCAGGAAGAGGTAGACGCCCTCCTCGGTGAGCTGGAAGCGGCGGTGGAGGAAGCCGCCGAGTTTGCCCTCGCGCAGCCGTCGGTAGAGAGCACGCCCGAGGCCGAGCGCGCCGACCTCTACGCGCCCGCCTTCGCCGAGCACGTCGCGCCCGAAGGCCCGGCGCAGGAGAAGCGCTTTATCGACGCTCTCAGCGACGGGCTACGGCAAGCGATGGAGGCCGACGAGCGGGTGATCCTGATGGGGCAGGACGTGGCCGAGTACGGCGGCGTCTTCAAGGTCTCGCAGGGGTTCGTCGAGCAGTTCGGCAAGGCGCGCGTGCGCAACACCCCCATCATCGAGAGCGGGGCGGTGGGCGCGGCCATGGGACTGGCCCTCGAAGGCTTCAAGCCCGTCCTGGAGATGCAGTACGCCGACTTCATCGCCTGCGGCTTCAACCAGATCGTCAACAACCTCGCGACGACGCATTACCGCTGGGGCGCGCCCCTCAACGTCACCATTCGCGCTCCGTTCGGTGGCGGCATCGGGGCCGGGCCGTTCCACTCGCAGAGCATGGAGGCGTGGTTCTGCCACGTGCCGGGCCTGAAGGTGGTCGTCCCTGCCACGCCCGAGGACGCCAAAGGGCTGTTGATGGCGGCCATCGAAGAGCCGAACCCCGTCCTTTTCTTCGAGCACAAGCACCTCTACCGGTCGCTCCGGGGCGAGGTCGCCGACGCGCCGTTCCATGTGCCCCTCGGCGCGGCGCGGGTAGTGCGCGAAGGCAGCGACGTTACCCTCGTCACCTACGGCGTGGGCGTGCAGTGGGCCCTCGAAGAGGCTGCGTTCCAGCAGACGCGCGGCGTGGAGATCGAGGTGATCGACCTCCGGACCCTCGTGCCGTGGGACCGAGAGGCGGTGCTGCGCTCGCTCTCAAGGACGAACCGGCTCCTCGTGCTGCACGAAGCCGCCCACACGGGGGGGTTCGGTGGGGAGGTGGCGGCCAGCATCGTCGAGGAAGGCTTTACCCTGCTCGATGCGCCGCCCATCCGCGTTTGCGCCGAGGACCTGCCCGTGCCCTTCTCCCGCACACTCGAAGACGGGATTTATTCGGCAAAAGGCAAGCTCCGCCCGGCGCTGGAACGGCTGCTGGCTTTCTAAGGAATTGACGAGACGGCGTTGTGGACAGGGAGAATGCGTCAAGAACAAAACAAAGGGTCGAAAGTCACAATGGAAATTGCAATCTTCGGAGATAGGAACCGGTTATGCGCAACGCCTACGAGATCGTCAGCGAGCAGGGTCAGGTCGTCATTCGATTCGACAGTGATTTGATTGATCGGGAGGCCCTCACCCGGTTTCTTGATTATCTAGAAATGGAATCGATTAGGAAGCGGAGCGAACTTACAGAAGAACAAGCCGCTTCGCTTTCAGATGAGATCGACCGGGCCGTCTGGAAAAAGGTTAAGCACAAATACACGGGAGCGTGAGTGCCCGATTCTGTCGTTGTAGATACAAACATCCTGTTTTCAGCGCTGCTTCGCAAACGGAGCCGCTTTGCTGAAGTGTTGCTTTCCTCCGAGCACGTCTTTTATGTCAACGAGTTGGTCCTAACGGAACTGTTCAAGCATAGGAACCGGATTGTTCAAGGAAGTGCGTTGCGTGAGGAAGAGGTCATCGCGTTATTGTACAGGCTGCTCCGGGTGGTGCATGTTTTCAAAGAGGATCTGGTATCGCAGGAGCACCGTGCGCAGGCCTACGCATTGTGCGAGGGGATTGATGAGACGGATACGCCGCATCTCGCTATCGTACTGGCCCTGGATGGGCTGTTGTGGACAGGCGACAAGACGTTGAAAGCAGGCTTAGAAGCGAAGGGATTCACGCGCTTTTTCGAGCCTTGAAGCGGTTTCTGGAAGACTCCTGCCTGTGTCACAACGCTTTAGTCCCCGCCGCGCGCGTCGATAGGTGAAAGGGAGGCCCTGTGCCCGAACAGGCGCCCTTTGTTCGTAAGATCGACGTGCCGATGGATCGCCCCGCGCCCGCCCTTCCCCTGGATTCCGCCGGACCAGCCTACCGCCCGCTTCCTTTCTGGAGCATGGTGCGCCGCCCGCGCGACCCGGCCCACCGCGTGCTGGTGACGGTCTGGCTGGTGAGCGCCCTCCTCTTCGTTCCTACCGGCATGTTGACGCGGTGGCTGGAGTGGACGGGCCTTCCCCTCACAGTAGGGGGCACGGACCTCTTTCTCACCGTTTACCTGCCCCTCTTCTTCTGCACCGCGTGCGTGCTGTGGCTGGGGTATGCGTGGGGAGCGATTCCGGCGTACCTCTCCACCTTCTGCGTGGCCCTGGTGAGCGGGATGCCGCTGCACTGGAGCCTGCTGTTTTCTTTCGCCAACCCGCTCGGGCTAGCCGTCTACGCGCTCGCCTACCGGGCCATCCCCGTTCGCACCGACCTCCGTTCGGTGACGGCGTTGAGCTTCTACGTGCTCGTCGCGTTTGTGGCGGCGCTCGTGGGGTCGTCCGGGTCGTTTGTCTGGGCCTATACCAACGATGTCGGCTCGCACGAATTGATGCCGGTGTGGCAGGGCTGGTGGCTGGGCGGCTTGGTACAGGCGGTACTCTTCAACGGCCCCCTGTTTTTTCTCTTCAGCCCGGTGGTGGGGCGGTGGAAGGAGCGCCGCGGCCTTTCCTCCGTCGATATGAAGCTCGCGCGCGGGCGGCTGCTGGCGGCCTTCACTGTGGTGGTGCTGGCGCTGACGGGCTACGTCATCCTCGTGCGCCACTTCAGCCTGCGCAAACTCGACCTCGCCCTGCAAGCCTTCGGGGGGGAGGGGCAGGCGGCGGTGTGGGCGGCGGTGGAGGGGCTCTCGCTCATTCATTGGGTCACCCTCCTGCTCATCCTGACGACGGGGGTATTTGGCTACCAGATGCTCGTACACTGGACCGCCAGGCTCCGCCGCCTCAACCGCCAGCTCACTGGAGAGATCAGCGAGCGCAAGCGGATAGAGGCCCAGCTTCAGGAGAAAGCCACGCAGCTTCGCCTCGCCAACGACAGCAAGGACCGCTTCTTCTCCATCATCTCGCACGACCTGCGCAGCCCTCTCGGTTCTATCCTGAGTGTCGCCCGCACCCTCGAAGATGATTTCGACACGCTCGACCGGGACATGACGCGCGAGTTCGTCCACCTCCTCCACCATTCCACCGAGCACCTCTACGAGCTGCTGGAGAACCTGCTGGCGTGGGCGCGCTTGCAGACGGATGGCATGCAGCATCAGCCCGACACCCTCGACCTGCACCTCCTCGCCTACGACCTGGCCGGCCTGCTCCGCAACCACGCGGTCGACAAGCAGATCACCTTGCGGCTCGACGTGCCTGAGGAGACCCGTGCCTGGGCCGACCCGAACATGATGCGCTCGGTGCTGCTGAACCTGCTCTCGAACGCGATCAAGTTCACCGAGCCGGGCGGGGCGGTGTATTTGACGATAGCGCGGGAGGACAAGGGGCTGCGCGTGACGGTGCGCGACACGGGCGTGGGCATGACCCCGACGCAGCAGGCCCGCCTCTTCCAGGTCGATACGGCCTGCTCCACCCCCGGCACCGCCGACGAGAAGGGCTCCGGCCTGGGGCTCATCCTCTGCCATGAGATGGTGGCGCAGCACGGCAGCGAACTGGTCGGCGAGAGCCGCCCCGGCGTGGGCACGACGTTTTCCTTCACCCTGCCGGCTCATCGCCCGCGCCGGGTGCCCACCCACATGAAGGCACCTCGTATGACTGCGTCGTAGCCGCGCGTCGACCGCCGATACCCCTACAACAGCGCCCGCCGATTTACCATGGGCGGGCGCGGCACAACCGGAAATCCAAGGTGCGCCGCCGCGCCTTGAAACGCCGCTACTGGAAGCTGCTAGAAAGGCTGACGTGCATTGATTGCGGCGAGGCGCATCCGGCCTGCCTGGAGTTCGATCACGTCCGGGGCGAGAAACGCATGACCATCTCCAACATGATTGCGCGAAGCTATCGGTGGGAGGCCATTCAGGCAGAAATGGCGAAGTGCGAGGTGCGGTGCGCCAACTGCCACCGTAAAAAAAAGCCCGTGACCAGGGCTGGTACGCGGGCTGAAAAGAAGCTGGCCTGGGAGGAATCGAACCTCCAACCTCGTGATCCAGAGTCACGCGCTCTGCCAATTGAGCTACAGGCCAATAGCGACACAAAGAATGCCTGCTGCGCCGGGCCGGTTCCCCTCACCCCTCTCCGGCGGGGGTCTTTACCGACTCTTTAAGTTCGTCGGTGGGGACGGCGGCATCGACCTCGGCGGGGGGGACGCCGCGCCATTCGGCCACCTGGGCGATGATCTGTTGCCGCACCTGCTCGCGGAGCGCCTCGGTGTCGGCTGGCTTGAGGCCGGTTGTCTCGACGGGGGGCAGCACCTTCAGGCGGATGAACGTGGCGGGGCCGAAGCGCCAGCTATGCTTGGGCAGGGTGTCGGTGGTGCCGTCGAGGGCGATGGGGAGAATGGGGGCCTTGGCTTTGATGGCGAGGCGGAAAGCGCCGTCGGTGAAGGGCAGCACCCGACCATCACGCGAGCGGGTGCCCTCGGGGAAGAAGATCACCGAGCAGTTCTTGTTCAGGTATTCCCGGGCGGCGACGAGGATGCGGGCGCGGCTCATCTGGTTGCCCCGCGCCACGGGGATGTCCCCGGCCAGCCGCATCATCCACCCGACGATGGGCAGCTTGAACAGTTCGGCCTTCGCCACCCACTTCATCTCCCACGGCAGCCGGCTCACGATGGGGATGTCGGCCAACGACTGGTGGTTGCCCACCACCACGTAGGGCCGGCGCGGGTCCGTCACGGCGTCGGCGCCCTCGACGTGGATCCGCCAATTGGGGTTGACGCGCGTCATGGCCGGGCCGAGCCGGCGGAACCACCGGCCCGTGTGATAACGCGCCGGGTCCCTATCGAAGAGGCGGGCGAGGGCCACCAGGGGGAGCCATACCGTTACCAGCACGGCGAGGGCGGCCCAG
>JAHEMB010000171.1 GCA_024643915.1 Rhodothermaceae bacterium
GATGTGGGAGCCGATGCGAGCAGCAGGGTGACCGCGTACGCCAGCATCCAAGGCCGACGTTGTAAGGATCGGATGAGGGCCACAGACCACGTGAAGAGGCCGGGCGTCATGAGTCCGATGGGTTTAAGCATGATCAAAGCCGCCCCAGCACCGTCAGCAGAGCAAGCGCGGTGAGGCACGCGCACACCGTCCGGAATCTGTTCCAGCGGTTCCAGCGTGCCTCGAAGGCATCGCGCGCCGCACGCAGAGACGCAGCGTCCAGATGATCAAGGTCCACCTTCTGGAGCTCGTTGTTCAGGGGCACGTTGGCCGTCAGCGTCGGCAACTGAACGCAGAGCAGATACGTAGCCGCGGCACTGAATAGGAGCCATCGGTCGATACCCGTGAAGGAGCCGACGGCGGCAGCGGCGACGACCGACAACAACATCATCACGGAGCCGATCCACACCAGGAGGAACCATCGACTGTTCGTTTGGATCACCCGGTCGATGACCTGGAACGCACGGAGGAACGCCCTGTCGGGGAGGCTCCCAATCCCAGGCATCACGACCACGGCGAAAGTGAAGAGGAGCCCCGCCGTGAGCGAGCAGAGCAGTGAAGCAGCGATCAGCCCAGCCTCAAGGAGGTTCATGTGCGCGTCCTCGTTCGTCGTTGGGTGGGCGCTGGATAGAACCGAGCTACCCGTTCCGGGATCTCGTCTTGCTCATTGGCTTCCGCTCCTTCGCCTGCTCCATTCCTCGTTTTAAAAATCATTTCAGCAAATCATCGATATCTAGCTCGCCCGGCAGATCCTCGTCGTGGGTGCGGACGAGGGCGAGGAGGGCGCGGTGCGGCACGATGAGGTAGGCCTCGCCTTCGAAGGTGATCTCAATGGCTTCATCGCGGAGGAAGAAGGCGAAGTCTCCGGGGCGGGCCTGGAGGGGGAGGTAGCGGACGGCGGGGCGTTCCGGCGCCCACGGCTCGCCTTCGCTGTATTCGGGGTTGGCCATCAGGTAGCCCGGCCCCACCTGCTGCACGCGCCCGCTGTGCACCCGCTCCTTCTCGGCCACCGAAGCCGGCAGGATCAGGCCCGTCTTCGTCTGCTGCTCACCTTCTTCGGCCCGGATCAGCACGCGGTCGCCAATAAGGATAAGTTCGTTCATGTGTGCTTCGTGCTTTGTGTTTCGGAGGCCTGCCGTGCGCCTTTCACAAAGAACAAAAGCGACCGAAGGGAGCGTCCGAAGAACGAAAAACTATCTCCCCCTGTCAACGTCGATCACGGCGGGGCGTTCGCCGCGCCGCAGGTGCCACCAGAGGAACGCCGCCGCCGCCGCCGCGACGAGCAGGGCCGTCATCCCCGCACCGTAGCGATGCAGGATCATGTAGCCCGTGCCGAAGAGCGTGGCGTAGACGAGCACCACGCCCGCCAGCCAGTCGAGGGCGAGGGCGCCCAGGCCGGTGTCCGGCGCAACGTCCGGGTGGCGCGCGGCGACGGGTCGCCAGCCGGGGCCGCCCGGATGCACGCGCCGGTAGAAGAAGTCGAGCGTAGCGGCGTCGGTGGGGCGCGTGACGAACGTGGCGACGACCCACACGACCGTGGTGAAGGCCACGACAGAGAAGAGGTTGATGGGGAAGGCCGCCTGCAAGCCCGGCACCGTGACGCCGAAGCGGCTGAGGAGGAGGGCGACGATGGTGAGGGCGATGGGCGCAAGCGTCGCCGCCAGTTCGCTCCAGGCGTTAATGCGCCACCAGTACCAGCGCAGGATCAGCACCAGGCCCAGCCCCGCCGAGGCCGTCAGCACGATGCCCCACGCCTGGCTGATCGAGCTCAGCTTCGTCGTCACCAGGACGCCCACCACGGCCAGCACGAATGTCAGCACGCGCGAGACGGCCACGTAGTAGCGCTCGTTACCGTCGGTCTTGATGAAGCGTCGCCAGAAATCATTCACGAGGTAGGAGGTGCCCCAGTTGAGCTGGGTCGAAACGGTGCTCATAAAAGCGGCGAGGAAAGCGGCGAAGAGGAGGCCCAGCATGCCTGCCGGCAGCACGTCGCGCATCACCAGGACGAAGCCCTCGCGTGGGTCTTCGAGGCCGGGGTAGAGGACGAGCGCCGCGAGCGCCACCAGGATCCACGGCCAGGGTCGCAGGCAGTAATGTGCAATCGTGAACCAGAGCGTGGCGCCCAGGGCGTGGTTCTCGTTCTTCGCGCTCATCATACGCTGGGCCACGTAGCCGCCGCCGCCCGGTTCGGCGCCCGGATACCACGAGGCCCACCATTGCACGCCGATGTACGCCACGAAAGCTGCCGTCGTCAGGGCCAGGACGGCGGCGCCCTCGGCGGCCTGCCCTATTGTCGGCAGCATGCGGAACGTCTCCGGCGGCAGCTTCTCCAGCAACCCCGCCACGCCCCCCACCTCGGGCACGTCGAGCGCGTAGACGGCGAGGAGGATCGACCCGGCGATGGCGATGACGAACTGGAAAGCGTCCGTCACCATGACGCCCCACAGGCCTGAGAGGAGCGAGTAGACGGCCACCATCAGGACGAGCAGCCCCACATACCCCAGCGCCGCGCTGAACTCGAACCCGAGCAAGCTGAACGAGGCCACGCCGAAAAGTGTCAGGCCGGGGAAGAGGATCTCCAGCACCGTCTCCATCGCCAGGGAGACCCAGCCCAGGATGATGCAGTTCATCACCAGGCCGAAGTAGAGCGCCTTGATGCCGCGCAACCACGCCGCCGCCTTGCCGGCGTAGCGTAGCTCCACGAACTCGACGTCGGTCAGGATGCCGCTGCGCCGCCACAGCCGGGCGAAGAAAAAGACGGTCAGCATCCCCCCGAACGCCGCGTTCCACCACAGCCAGTTGCCCGCGATGCCGCTCTGCGTCACCAACTCGGTCACGGCCAGGGGCGTATCTGCCGCGAACGTGGTGGCCACCATGCTGGTGCCGGCCAGCCACCACGGCATCTTGCGCCCCGTCAGGAAAAACTCGTTCGTGTCCCGCCCCGCCCGCCGGTAATAGTAGACCGCGATGCTAAACGAGAAGACGAAATACGCGCCGACGAGCAGCCAGTCGATCCTGGTCATGATGGTACTAAAGAGGTGTCCAGTTCACAGTCCTCAGCTTCCGGCTGAGCGAGACGAGCCAGGAACAGGGAACCGCGGGGGCGGCTGCGCGAAAGGTACGGCGCGTGCGAACGCAAAACCAGCCGCCGGAAATCAAAGACGGCCAGGAAGAAAGGCGCGACTAGAAAAGTTGAAACACGACGAAGACGATGAAGCCGACAATTCCGGCTCCGACGGTCAAGGCTCGGATGGCCCGATCGATGGGGTTCTGCATGAAAGCTCGGCGGCGTCCAGGGGTGATGAGGAAACGAAAGGGCAAGTAAAATAAGGCTTTAGCCGGCTTGCACAAGTGTGCAACGTATGTCTAGGTATGACTTTCTGTCAAGTGCAAGTGAAATCAGCGTGGAGGGAGAAAAAAGTTGGCCCTGGGGTAAGAGATTGACCGCTGTATAGCTCTTGCGTAGAGATTCGTGACCCGTTGCCCGCTGTCTTCTTTCCGATCTAAGCCTCGCCTGACCGGGCTTCTGGGTGCGTTGCTGCTCTTGGCAGGCTGCACGAACGACCCCACCGGCCCGGGCGGCGTCGACCTGACGAATCTGCTGCAAGGGACGGAGCGGGCGGGTGTTACCGTAGCGCGGGCGATGGAAGCGGCGGCGATGGCGCGGGCGGCTTATGCCGCCACCCTCGCCGTCAACGCGTCGCAGCCGGATACCCTCTTGCCCGCAGTCTTCACCTGTCCCCGCCTTTTCCACGAACCGGACGCAGCGCGCTTTCTCCTCCTTTATGGCGACGGTTGCACGGGGGCCGACGGGCGGCGCCGCACCGGCCGTATCATCGCCACGGTGGAATCTACCCCGCTGCGCGGCACCCGCCTCGTCCTCTCCTTCGACGCCTACAGCACCGGCGCCCTAGCCCTGGAGGGCGTCGTGGTGGCACAGACGCGCGACCCCGCCCGTACCCTCTTCGACGCGGTGGCGGTGGCCTCCGGCGCGCGCCTCACCACCCTCACGGCCGTCCTTGACCTCTCGGCCAACTCCCTCGGCACCTTGGATCCCTCAGACGACCTGTTCACCGTCAGCGGCACCGGTAGCTTCGCCACGGCCAACGGGGCGCCCTTCGCCTTCGAGATCATCACGCCGCTGACGATGCGTACCGCCTGCTCGTTTCCCGTCGCGGGCGAGATCGCCGTCACCGCCGTTACCACCGCTGCCGACCCGGCCACGGCCATGCTCAACTTCGCTCCGAATAATGAGACGTGCGACGACGTGGCTGCCGTCGCCGTCGGCGAGCAGACGCTTTTCGTCCGCCTCAGCGATCAGGATGTGTAAGAGTGAACGAATCGACGAGGCGACGAGCGCTAGTTCTTCAACTTATCCTCGATACCTCGATACCTCCTACCACTCATTCTCCTCTTTCGTCACGCCCATCTCCACCGGCACGGGGTAGTTCGCCGTGAAGCAGGCGTTGCAGTAGCCGTGGCCGCCGTCGTTGGCCGAGCGCACGGCCTCCATCATCCCCTCGACCGAGAGGTAGGCGAGCGACTCGACGCCGAGCATTTGCTCGATTCCATGGTTCGAGTCGTGCTGGTTAGCGAGCAACTCCTGGAAGCTGGGGAAGTCCATTCCGTAAAAACAGGGGCTCACCACGGGGGGGGAGGCGACGCGGAAATGCACCTCCTTGGCGCCTGCCTCGCGGATCATGTTTACCAGAAAACGGGCGGTGGTGCCGCGCACGATGGAATCGTCGACGACCACCACAATACGATCCTTCAACACGCCCTCGACGGTGTTGAACTTGCTGCGGACCCTGATCTCGCGGCGGTCCTGCCCCGGCGAGATGAAGGTGCGGCCCACGTAATGGTTGCGGATGAGGCCGATCTCGTAGCGACAGTCGAAGCCGAGCTTCTGGCACTCCGTCGTGAAGCCGAGGGCGGCGGTGTTGGAGGAGTCTGGGACGGAGATAACGATGGGGCGGCGCTCACCTTCGGGCACCTTGGGCACGGGCGCCTCGTGGGCGAGTTGCTTGCCGAGCTTGCGCCGCACCTTGTCCACCATCTCGCCGAAGACCTTGGAGTCCGGGCGGGAGAAATAAACATACTCGAAGACGCACTGGCTGACGCCGAAGCGCTGCGGCAGTTGGTAGCTCTTGAAGTCGCCCCCGCGCGCGCACCCTTTCTGGTCGATGACCAGGATCTCGCCCGGCTCAATGTCGCGGACGTATTCGGCGCCGATGAGATCGAAGGCGCACGTTTCACTGGCCACGCAATAGGCCGTCTCGCCGTCTTTCCCCTGGAGGCGGCCCAGGGCGAGGGGGCGGAAGCCGTTGGGATCGCGCACGGCGATGAGGCTGTCGTCGGTCAGCATGACGAGCGAGAAGGCACCTTCAAGCTGGGTCAGGGCGTCGATAATCTGATCGACCTGCTTCTGCCGCCGGCTTTGGGCGACAAGGTGGAGGATGAGCTCGCTGTCGCTCGTCGTCTGGAAAAGGGTGCCGCGCTCGGAGAAAGACTGCCGCAGCTCGCGCGCGTTGGAGAGGTTGCCGTTGTGCGCCAGGGCGATGTTGCCGTCGCGGTAATGGACGACGAAAGGCTGGATGTTGGCCGGGTTGGCCGAGGAGCCGCTCGTCGAGTACCGGTTGTGGCCGATGCCGGAGCGCCCCAGGAGCTTCGACGAAAAAATGCCGGCGTCCCGAAAAACGTCGAGGACGAGGCCGAAGTCCTTGTGCGCGGGCATCACCGGGCGCTGCTTCACCTCGTCGAAAGTGGAGGTGACGATGCCTGCGGATTCCTGCCCCCGGTGCTGGAGGGCGTGGAGGCCGTAGTAGATCAGCCGGGCCGTATCCGACGCGTTGAAAATGCCGAAGATGCCGCAGTACTCCTTGATCTGTCGCATGCTGCTGTGCTGATGGCGAGGCCGTCGCGTCGGGTTAAGAGCCTATCCCAAACCCATCTATGGGTTGCGAGCGGCTACAAGCGCCCCGAGCTTCATTGCGCTGTATTGCCGTATCGAGGATACGGCTGCTTCGCGCGCCTTGCTCGGCACCCTTTCGCTCGCTCTCACTTTCCGCATTTGTTCTTGGGGTAGACTCTAAGTCAAAGTTACGAATCTTTAGGAAGGCGGGGGTGTGCCTTTTCCACCTTTTCAACTCATGCATGACGCGAAGGGTTTGTTAACATCTTAGAAATTAATGTCATAAGGAAATCAAACCGACGGCCAGCAAAATGCCGGCGGCGTCAGCGACGAGGTCGCGGCGGCTGAAGTAGCCGGTACGCACGCGCCAATCGTAATACTCCTTCGCCAGCCCCACTGCCGCGCTCATCCCTACCGAGAGGGGGAGCGCCCCGCGTTCGGAGAAGTCGAGCTTGTTGACGAGCGCATACTGGCTGCCGAGGGTCCAGAAGAAGCTGAAGGCGGCGTGCTGCGCCTTGTCGAACGCCAGCCACGGATCGCGGACCTGCACCCAGCTCGAATCCGTCAAAACGGGGCCATACAGCAATGCCGCCCGCACCGCCGCCGGGGATGCGCCATGCTCCAAATTCCAATCGCCGAGGTTTCTGGAGGCGCCCTTTGGAATTTGAAATTTGGAAATCGGAACTTGCCCAGCGTCTTCGAAAAAGTCTGAGGGCGCAAGAAACCTTTCCTGCCCCCATCCCGGTAGTGCGATCCACACTACAAGCAGGCTCAGTAAAAGGGCGCGGCGGAAAAAAGTCATGCGCTGGCTACTGGAAAACTGCGAAAGGATGCACGCCCCGGAATATCTCCCACTCCGTTGTCAGGCCTGGTCCGAGTCTTCCGGCACCTCGGCGTCCTCCCCGGTGGATTCGTAGCGAACGAGCACGTGCCCGATGCGGTGGTTTTCGACGGTCTCCACCGTCAGGTGCAGGCCGTCGTAGCTCACCTCGTCGCCTTCGGTGGGGATGTCGCCGGTGAGGTGGAAGATGAGGCCGCCGAGGGTTTCGAAGTCGAAGGTCTCGGTGTCGATCTCGGTGCCCAGCAGGTCGTTGAGGTCGTCGAGGTCGAGGCGGGCGTCGATGCGGTAGGTG
>JAHEMB010000172.1 GCA_024643915.1 Rhodothermaceae bacterium
CGAAGGCGTGCTGCTGGCCCTGCTGGGAACGGTAGTGGGGCTGCTGCTGGGGCACCTCGGCGCGGCCCTCCTGGGCGGCGCCGTGGAGCAGGCCGAGCAGATGAAGCTAACGGGCTGGACATTCGTGCCGGAGGAGGCGTGGCTGGTCGTGCTGGCCGTGGCCTTGGGCCTGGTCTCCGCCCTGTTGCCTGCCCTGCAAGCCTACCGCACCGACATCGCCCGCACGCTGGCGCGGTGATATAGGCTCCCTCCCCCTTCTCTACGAAGGGGGACCGCTCGTTCGGAACGGATGTGGAGACCGAGCAAGGGGAGGTGCTGAGGTATGTCGCCCTTGCTTCTGGGGAAGGATTTGCTAAGGCGACGGCATCCCTCTCGACAAACTACATCGGGATCTTCGATCTGGGGCGCTCCACCTACGTTCCGCCGCCCCGGTCTCCCTTCGTGAAGGGAGAAGGCTTGAGGTTGAGCAAAAGCACCTGACATCGCCTGAGCTGGACTGGATTCCCGCCTTCGCGGGAAAGGCAATAGAGACGGTGAGTCTTTTCCTTACCAGAATTGAGTTTGCAGACACGCTCTACTTCATTCCGCATTCCTCACTCCGCACTCCTTTGCCTTCTCTCCCCGAGCTAAAAGCCTATCTCGACGCGCTCGTCCATCAGTTCGAGCAGCCGTTCTTCATCCAGAGCGATCCCATCTCCATCCCCCACGGCTTCGACGATCCGCGCGACCAGGAGGTGATCGGCCTCTACGCGGCGCTCCTGGCCTGGGGCCAGCGCAAGACGGTGCTCAACAAGATGGCGGAGCTGTGCGAGCGCATGCGCTACCGCCCCTACGCTTTCGTCCGCGACTTCGACGAGGCGCGGGACGGGGGGCGGCTGGCCGGCTTCAAACACCGCACGTTTCAGCCCCTCGACGCCCTTTGGTTTACGAAAAACCTGGGCGCGGGGCTACGCGAGCACGAGACGGTAGAAAACCTCTTCGCCCGCCACCTGTCGCCCGGCGCGGAGCATGTCGGCCCGGCGCTTCAGGGCTTCAGCGAGGCCCTCCTGACTCGTCACCCAGAGACGCCGCCGCGCCTGCGCAAGCACCTGGCGCGGCCCGCCGCCGGCAGCGCCTGCAAGCGGCTCAACATGTACCTGCGCTGGATGGTCCGCCCCGGACCCGTTGATCTGGGGCTGTGGACGAAGATCAAGAGGTCCCAACTCGTTTTGCCGCTGGATGTGCATGCGGGCAGAAGTGCGCGTGTCCTCGGACTGCTGGCGCGGACGGCGAACGACTGGCGCGCGGCATTAGAACTGACCGAGAATTGCCGCCGCCTTTGCCCCGAGGATCCGGCGCGCTACGACTTCGTGTTCTTCGGGGCGGGCGCTCACGGCACGTCGTTCGACGCGCGCTTCACCGGGGCGAACAAGCTGGATCTGACCTCCTCGCCCACGCTGCGATAGCTCCGGTCGAAGTAGAGAATGGGTTGCCCTTCCGGCGCCTCTTCGATTCGCAGCACCTCACCCACGACAAGGGTGTGGTCGCCGGCGTCGTAGAGGGCGTATTTCTTGCAGAAGAAGACCGTCAGGACCGCGTCGAGGACGGGCGTGCCCTGGGCGTCGAGGCGGAAGGAGACGTTTTCGAATTGCTGTGCGGGCGTGGTATCCGGGAGGGCGAAGTGGTTGCAGAGGTAGCCCTGCGTGTCCGTCAGCACGTGCACGTTGAAGTGGTCGGCGGCCTCTATCACCGGGTGCATCTGGGCATCCTTCCCCACATTGAATGAGACGAGGGGCGGATCGAGCGAGACGCTGGCGAACGAGCCAATGGTAATGCCCCGGCGCTCACCCGCTCCCACGGCCGTCACTACCGTTACGGGCGAAGGGACGCGGCGCATCGCGTGGCGCAACCGATCTCCGTCTGTTTGCTGTTTCATCAAACTGAGTGCAGCGCGTGAGGAAGCACGAAAAAGGCACGCTCCCAAACGGAAGGGCGTGCCGGGGGTTTCTGAAACGTGAAACGTGATGCGTGAAGGTGCCTTACTGCGGCATTGAGGCAAGCACCCTCACGCATCACGTTTCACGCATCACGAAAACACATCCTTGACTTTGCTGAAGAACGACTTGCGGTCCTCTTTGCGATCGGGCTGCGGTTCGAAGGAAGGGTTGCCGCGCAGGGCTTCGAGGGTGCGGCGTTCCTCGTCGGTCAGCGTGGTGGGGGTCCACACGTTCACACGCACCATCTGATCGCCCCGGCGGGCGCCCTGGAGTTCGGGAAGGCCCCGCTCACGCATCCGCAGGATCTTGCCGGACTGCACGCCGGGATCGACCTGGAGGCGGGCGCGACCCTTGAGGGTGGGCACTTCCACCTCGGTGCCGAGGGCGGCGTCGGGGAAGGAGACGTAGAGGTCATGGTAGATGTCGAGCCCTTCCCGCGTGAAATGCTCGTGGGCGATCTCCTCGATCTCGACGCGGAGGTCGCCGTTGTAGCCGCCCCGGAGGCCGGCGTTGCCCGCGCCCCGGAGGGTCAGGTAGTTGCCTTCAAGCACGCCTGCCGGGACGGTGATCGAGATCGCCTCCTCGCCCTTCTGACGGCCCTCGCCACCACATTCGCCGCAGCGGTTCTTGATGATGCGGCCCTCGCCCTGGCAGACAGGGCACGGCTGCACGTTGACGAACTGGCCGAAGACCGAGCGCGTCACCTGGCGGATCTCGCCGGTGCCGGTGCAGGTCTCGCACGTGGTGTAGCCCGCCGCGCCGTCCTCGGCGCCGGTGCCGCTGCACGCTTCGCACGCCATGAACTTCCGCACCTTGATCTTCTTCTCCACGCCCTCGGCAATTTCTTCGAGGGTGAGGGGGAGCTTGATGCGAAGGTCGCTGCCGGGGCGGCCCTGTCGGCGCGCCCGCCCGCCGCGCGCCCGCGCATTGAAGACCTCGTCGAAGATGCTACCGGAGCCCCCACCGAAGATGTCGCTGAAGGCGCTGAAGATGTCGTTGATGTCGTGGAACTGTGTGCCCCCGGCGGCGCCGTTGCCGCGCAAGCCCGCGTGCCCGAAACGGTCGTAGCGCTGGCGCTTCTCGGCATGCGAGAGCACCTCATACGCCTCCGCCGCTTCCTTGAATTTGGTTTCGGCCTCGGGGTTGTCGGGGTTGCGGTCAGGGTGGTATTGCAGGGCGAGCTTGCGGTAGGACCGTTTGATCTCGTCCGCCGTCGCACTTCGCTCGACGCCCAGTATGTCGTAATAGTCTCGCATGAAAGCGTTTATTTGCCCATTAAGGTATCGTCCACGACGACACTTTCGTTAGAAAAGTATTTCGTTTTTCGGACGCTCGCCTTCGGCTCGCTGTGGTTCTTTGTTCTTTAGAGAAAGGGCCAGGAGCAGATATAAAGAACGAAGCACCAAGCACTAACCCGCCACGACCACCTTGCTGTGGCGCAGCACGCGGTCGCCCATGCGGTAGCCTTTCTGCACTTCATGCAACACGGTGCCGGGCTCGGTGCCGTCGGGGGCAGGTTGCTGCATCATGGCCTCGTGCAGGTGCTCGTCGAAGGGCTGACCGACGGCTTCGATGGCTTCGACGCCCAGCCGTGTCAGTTCGTCGTTGAACTTGCGGAAGACGAGGTCTACACCCTGCTTGAGGGCCTGGTAGGCGGGGCCGCCGTCCTGCTCCTGTTCGGCCTGTTCGGCGGCTTCGAGGGCGCGGGCGAGGTCGTCGAGCACGTCGAGCATGGGCTGCACCACTTGGGCGCGACCCAGGTCCACCAGGCGGCTTTTCTCCTGCTCGGTACGGCGGCGGTAATTCTGAAACTCGGCCACCTGCCGCATGAGTTGGGACTGCGTCGTATTCAGCTCGTCCTGGATCTTGTCCAACTCGCCTGCGCGCTCGGCCAGTTCATCGATGGCGGCCAGGGCAATCTCGGTCACTTCGTCGTTCTGGATGCGTTCAGCGATCTCCTGCTTGATCCGTGCCACATCGGTCGCCGCACCGTTCTCGCCGGTTTCCTGCGGCGGTGTTTCTATCTGCTCTTTGACTTCCATCTTTTTCTGCTTAGCCATACGTCTAACGCTTTACGTCGTAACGCTTAATGCCAGGTGGTGTCGGCGGGCCGGTCCAGCAGGGCCGCCATGCCCTCGACGAGGGCCATTACCCGCCGGTAATCCATGCGTGTGGGGCCAATGACGCCCACCGTACCGACAGCCTGCCCCACGCGGTAATGGGCCGTCACAATGGAGCACTTATCGACCTGCTCGCTGCTGTTCTCGCTACCGATGCTGACGTGGGCGCGGCCCACTTCCTGGATCGCCGGGCGGTCATCCTCCAGCAGATGCACCACAAAGTCCTCGTTTTCGAGGAACTCGATCATCTTGCGCAGCTCGTCGGGCTCCTGGAATTCAGGCTGGATGACGATGTTCTGCGTGCCGGCGTAGCGGAGCCGCCCCTCGGTCTGCTCGCTGAAGAGGAGGGCCGTGCGGTCGAGGACGAGGCGCACGATACCGGTGCGGTCGCCTTCGAGGTCGCGCAGGCGCGTTTTGAAGCTGCGGCGGATCTCGTCGAGGGTGAGGCCGGCGAGGCGCTCGTTGAGGATCTGCACCACGCGGTCCACGTCCTGCCGCTGCAACACCGATTCGAGTTCGAGGACAATGGTTTTGACGAGCCCACCGCGCACGCTGATGACGAACATCACGCGCGAGGAGGAGAGGGGCACCACCTCCAGCCGCTCCAGCACGCCGGTAGCCAGGCGCGGGCTGAGCACCACCCCCAGCAGATTCGATAGCCGCCCCAGCAGGCGCGAGCTTTCGCGCAGAAGCTCCTGCGTGTCGCCCATCAACTGGTCGAGCTGGGCCATGATCTGTTGCTTCTCGAGGGGCGTCAGCTCCGGCGACTCCATCAACTCATCGACGAAGGTGCGGTAGCCGAGTTCGGTGGGCACGCGCCCGGCGGAGGTGTAAGGATGGTCAAGGTAGCCCAGGTCCTCCAGGTCGCTGAGCGTGTTGCGGATGGAGGCGGGGCTGAGGCCGAGCGTGAAGCTTTTCGCGAGGTAGCGCGAGCCCACCGGCCCAGCCGTGTCGATGAAGCTCTTCACGGTCAGGCGCAGGATATCGCGCTCGCGCTCGTTCAGGCGCTGCTCGTCATTTGGTCCTATGTCGTTCGACCTATCCATCGCCCCTTTCGGTTAACAAATCCCTTGCCGAGACGTCTGCGCTGCCGTTTCGTCTTACCGTCGGCGGGCCCCCGGCAAGTTAACGCATCAGGCGGCCTTTTGCTCGCCTGGTCCGTTTGGCACGCCGGCAAACCCGCGCCGCCGTGCCTGCCAAGGTGACAGAGAAGGGCCGGCGGCAGCGTGCATCGGCCTTTTTCACAAGGCCTTAGCTCCAACCGGAAGGGGGGGGCAGGGTTTCTCCGAGGGGCGCTATTTCAACCCAAATTCCGCGAGTCTAAATCGCTTGGTGTGATTTAGGTGCGGACGTATAGAGGTGTGGACGTATGGACGCGAAAAAGAATCGTCCAGCCATTTACGGGTCCACGCGTAGAACTAGGCGCTAACGGTGGAGGAGGTGGGCCGGGCGGCCGGGAGGGAGAGGATGAAGTTGCTGCCCTGCCCCGGCGTGCTCTCCACAAGGATCTGCCCGGCGTGCAACTCAGCGATTTGCTTGACGATGGAGAGGCCGAGGCCGGTGGAGGACTCGCCGCCGGTGGGACGGGCCGAGAGCCGCTGGAACTTGCCGAAGAGCCGGTCCCGGTCCTCGGGTGTCAGGCCCGGCCCCTCGTCGTGCACCTCGAAGCGGACCTGCCCCCCGACGGCGCTCACGATGACCTCGACGGTCTTGTGCGGCGGCGAGTACTTGATCGCGTTGCTGATGAGGTTGTCGAGGGCCGAGAGGAGCCATTCCTGGTCGCCTTCCACCATGTCGTCCTCGGTGCGGACGGTGAGGGTGAGGTGCTGGTTCTTGCGTTCGGCCTGGGCGCGGTTGCGCGCCACCACGGCCTCGGCGAGGGTGGAGAGGCGGATCGCCTCTTTCTCCATCGGCGGGGCGCCGTTTTCGAGCACTTCGGAATCGAGGAACTGGCGGATCATCTGGAGCATCTGGTTCGAGGCGCTCTCGATGAGACCGAGGAACTCGTGGACGTGCGGGGCCTCGGTGGTGATCTCTTCCTTGATGAGCTTGGAGAACTCGCGGATGGCGTTGAGCGGGTTCTTGAGGTCGTGTGCGGCGATGCGGAGGAGCTGCGACTTCATCTCGCTCGTCTCGCGCAGCCTCTCGTTGGTCTCTTCGAGTTCGTTGTTGAGGGCGAGCAGGGCGCTGCGCTTCTGGTGCAGCTCCAGCAGGTTCTTGATACGGGCCAGCAGCTCTTTGGCGTTGAACGGCTTGGCGAGGTAGTCGTCGGCGCCGGCTTCGAGGCCTTCCACCTTATCGGTGATGGAGGCTTTGGCCGTGAGCAGGATGACGGGGATATGCGTCAGGTCGGCGTCGGCCTTGAGGGCGCGGCAGAGGGCGTGGCCGTCCATTTTAGGCATCATCACGTCGCTCAGCACGAGGTCCGGGCGGAGCTGCCGAGCCTTCTCTAAGCCTTCCTCGCCGTCCCGCGCCGTTGCCACGCGGAAGCCCTCTTTGAGGCAACTCACCACGTAGCCGCGGATATCGGGGTTGTCGTCGACGACGAGGAGGAGGGGGCCGGCGGTTCCGGTGACGAAGGCGCCGTTCGTCGTGTGGTCGTTCCTGTCGATGGCTTCGTCGAAGACCGCCATCTCCACCATCGGGCCCTGCGAGATCGAGTCGAGCAGATCGGAGATATACGTGTCTTCGTTCTGGGGCGCCTCGTCGCCAGCATCGGCGGCGAGATTGCGGGGGAGCGTCACGACGAACGTGGTGCCCACGCCTACCTCGCTCTCCACGGCGATGGTGCCGCCATGCAACTCGACCAGCTCCTTGACGAGCGAGAGGCCGATGCCGGTGCCCTCCTGCATCTTCGACACGGTGCCGTCCACCTGGTGGAAGCGGTCGAAGATGTAGGGGATTTGATCGGCGGGGATGCCCGGTCCGGTGTCTCGCACGCGGATCTCGAAGGCCTCCTGCGCACCATCGAGGGCAGC
>JAHEMB010000173.1 GCA_024643915.1 Rhodothermaceae bacterium
CCTGATGGTAGACCTCCTTCAATCGGGCGATGGCCTTTTCCGCTATGTCCGGCTCCACGTCGTGGAGGGCGAGGAGACCCGCATCAACAAAGCGTGGCTGGTAGCGCCCATCGACCACGTGGAGCAGGTCGAGCCGGGCGCCAAAGAGAGCAGCCAGTTCCTTCGCGTAGTGCAGCGCTTCCCCGGCGTAGCGGGAAAAGTCGATGGGCACCAGGAGGGCCTGCAGCGCTGCGAGTGCCCCGGGCGGCTTGTCCGTGCTGCCGACGGTGAGGACCGGGCACGAAGCCCGGCGCAGCACCTCTTCGGCCGTACTGCCCAGGAACAGGTGCTGGAGGCCCCGGCGGCCATGCGTGCCCATGACGATCAGATCGACGTCCTGATCGCGGGCATAGTCCAGGATGGCCGGGGCCGCTGTGGTACCACGAACGACCACGGAGGTGATGGGCACCCCGCCCGGATCGAACGCGTGCAGGTCGCCCGGCGCCACGGCCCGGCCGAGGCGTTCGCGCAATGCCTCAGCGCGCATGTCCAACTCTGCAGCCTCAATGGTCTCCCCTTGGGGTACCTCGACGAAGAGGACGTGTAGTGCCGCGTGGAGGCGACGGGCGAGGGCGAGCGCGTAGCGCAGGGCGTTCTCGGAACAGGCCGAGAGATCCCGCGAAAGGAGCACTTTCTTGATGGGTAGCATGAGACAAAAACCTCCCGCCGGCCAGACAGGTGCCGGGCGGCGTCAGTGGAAGAGGAAGAACGGCACCGGGCATTCACTCAGCAAGGTGTGCGTCGTCGATCCGAAGGCAAGGCGCCGCATGGCCGAGACGGAGTGGGCACCCGCCACGACGAGGTCGGCCTCGATGTGCCGGACGTGCTCCAGCAGCCGGTGGTCCGGCTTGCCGCCGTTCCGGCTCGTTTCGACCACCTGCGCGAAACCATGGTCGCGCAGGAAGGCACCGCCCCGGCTCAGCAACAACGCTGAAGCAGCCCGGTCCTGCTTATTATCCGATTTGCGCACGTGCACCAGTTCCACGGCCACGTCTGTGCCGAAGGGCTGGAGCTGTGCAAACCGCTGGAGCGTGCGGGCCGAGGCATCGCTGCCGTCGTAGGCGACGAGGATTTGCTTGATTTCCCGGTAGATGGCGTCCACGACGAGCGTTGGCGCCACCGCTTTCTTGACGATCTTCGAGAGCGTGTTCGTCTTCTGCTCGGGGTGGGTGTAGTAGAAGTGCGAAGTGCTGCCGATCACTAGCAGGTCGTGATATTTCATCGCCTTGATGACCTCCTTCACCGGCACCCCTTCCTCAACGCGCTCCCCGTGCCGGACGGCAGCTTCATCGAGCAGGGCATCGAAGGCTTGCAGCAGCCCCCTTGCCGTGTCCCGGGCCTCGTCCGTCTTTCGTTGCCGCGTCACGTCCGCATAGTAGAGCGCTCCCACGGCGCCGCCAGGACCCACCTCTGCGGCAATCTTCTTGGTGTCGATGATAGCCAGGCCGGAGACCACGGCGTCGAACCGGCGGGCCAGCTCGGCGGCATACCGGGTGGCGACGGAGGTATCTTCATCGGGATCGAGGGCGACCAGTATGTTCTTGATCATGGCAGGGCTCCGTATAGATCCAAGGGAACCGCCCAAGGGAGCGGCTAGCATACGAGGTCAGGGTACGCTGAAGCCATGAGCCGCACCAGCGGTGCAAGTAGGGTGTTGCTGTAGGCTAATCGCTATTGAGGCTGTAAGGAGAATTCCAGCGTCGGGCAAGCGCTGTCAGCCGACGGTCACCGCGGTGGCCTCACGTTCACGTTGCCGTAGCAGGGCACAGCCCTTGAGGCCGGCGGAGGTGAGCAGGTTCAACAGGAACGTTGTGAAGATCAGTACGGAGAAAACCCGGGCGTCAAGCACGCCCAGTTGCAGCCCCAGCGAGGCCAGGATGAACGCCATCTCAGCTCGCCCGCTCATGCCAACGCCTACCGTCAGCGACTCCACCCAGGAGAAGGAAAGCCGCCGGGCCATGCCGCCCGCACTGAGCACCTGCCCGAAGAGGCACACGGCCGCGAGCGAGAGGGTGAACCACAACGCAGCGCCGCTCAGCGCATCGAAGGTGATGTGGAAACCGAGCGAGATGAAAAAGATCGGACCGAGAAAAGAGTAGGCGATCCCGTTGAGCCGGTCCTCCACTTTCTGAATTAATTCCGGGCTGGCTACCTCCTCTCGGAAGAACAGGCCGGCCAGGTACGCGCCGAGGATCAGGTGCAGGCCGATGGCTTCGGCGAGTAGACCGAAACCGAGTCCAAGGATTAGGATAAAGGTAAAGCCCTTCCCCTGACGATGGCGAAAAGGATACCTAAACAGCGGATAGAGCCAGTACCCGATGGCCATTACGCCGCCGAAGAACAGGACCGCTTTCAGGCCGATCCAGAGCAAGGGCAGCAGTGCGACGGTCCCTTCCCGAACGACGCCCAGCACCACACTGAAAAGCACGAGCGTGAGCAGGTCGTCGAGGATGCAGGACGCGACGATCACGCGGGCCATGCGCGTTTCCTGCAGCCCGAGGTCCTGCAAGATTTTGAGGGTGACGACCACCGCCGTGGCGGTCATCGTCAGCCCCACGAAGAGGGCGGGCATCAGCGGAAGGCCAAAGGCGAAAGCAACCCCCACGCTGACGGAGAAAGGCACGAAGGCGCCCACGAGGGCCACGCCCAGCGAGAGGCGTACGGCCTCAAAGAACTCGCGGGGCTTGGTCGTCACGCCGGTGTGGAGCAGCAGGAAAAAAATCCCCATCTGCGCCAGCACCTCGATGATCTCGCTGGGCTCGACCCAGCCGAGCACGGCCGGCCCGAGGAGCACGCCCATCACCAACTCGCCCATCACCGTCGGCAGGCCCACCTGGCGCAGCAACACCGCCACGCTCCAGATGACCACCATCAGAATCAGCAGATGGATAAAAACAGGTTCCACGAGGGCTATAAGTCTTTCTGTGAAGTTAATTGGAAGGCGAGGGTGCGCGCGCTTCCGTTCCATCGTGAACGACTTTCGAGACGCGTAGTCCAGCTCCGGGCCGAGAAAGCGGGCGCGGTGGGGCGGACAGGCGCCACCCGCAGCCCCAAGTAATCTTCGCAGACAGACGATAAGGCTCCGGCAGCAAGCGCCTGTTCACGTCACAGCCTGGGGTCGTTTGTTGGGCCTGCCTATTCGCCGGCTTCGGCACCTCTCAGGCTGAAGCGAAGAGCGTTTGCACCTCCGCCTCGGCCACGTGCCGGATCGCGCCGAGGACGCTGTCCGGCAACAGCGAGATGGAATCGATGCGTGCCTCCACCAGGAAGGCGGCGAAGTCGGGATGATCGCTCGGGGCCTGGCCACAGATGCCCACCGGCCGGCCGGCAGCATGGGCCTTCGCAATGAGGTCTCGGATCATCGTGGTGACGGCCTCGTTGCGCTCGTCGAACAGGTAAGCCAGCTCCGAGGAATCGCGGTCCACGCCGAGGACGAGCTGCGTCAGGTCGTTCGAGCCGATGGAGAACCCGTCGAACCGCTCGGCAAACTGGGTTGCCAGCGTCACGTTGGCGGGGATCTCCGCCATGACGTACACCTCCAGGCCGGCGTCGCCGCGCCGCAGCCCGTGGCGCGCCATCTCCTCCAGCACGCGATCCGCCTCCTCCAACGTCCGGCAGAAGGGGATCATCACCACGACGTTGGTGAAGCCCATCTCCTCGCGCACCCTGCGGATAGCACGGCACTCCAGGGCAAAGCCCTCGCGGTAGCCCTCGCTGTAGTACCGGGAGGCCCCGCGCCAGCCCAACATCGGATTCTCCTCCTCCGGCTCGAAGGCCGCCCCCCCGATCAGGTGCGCGTATTCGTTCGTCTTGAAGTCGCTCGTGCGGACGATGACGGGGTCCGGGTACTGGGAGGCTGCGATGGTGGCGATGCCCCAGGCCAGGTGATCCACGAAATAAGCCGGCTTGTCTTCATAGCCCAGCGTGAGGGCCGCGATCTCCTCGCGGGCGGCCTCGTCCTCCAGCGCATCGAACCGGAGGAGCGCCATGGGGTGGATCTTGATGATATTGTTGATGATGTATTCCATCCGCGCCAGGCCGACGCCCCGGCAGGGCAGGCGCCACCAGCGCAGAGCCGCCGCCGGGCTGGCGATGTTGATCATGATGCGCGTCTGCGTCTCTGGGATCGCCACCAGCACCATCTCCTCTTCCTCGTAGGACAGCAGGCCGGCATAAACGTACCCTTCATCGCCTTCGGCACAGGAAAGCGTGACCGGCTGCTCGTCTTTCAAGAGCGAAGTGGCGTTCCCCGTGCCGACAACGGCGGGGACGCCCAGCTCGCGGCTGACGATGGCGGCGTGCGACGTGCGCCCGCCGTGGTCGGTGATGATGCCGGCGGCGCGCTTCATTACGGGCACCCAGTCCGGGTCCGTGGTGCCGGTCACCAGGATGGCGCCGTCCACGAACTGGTCGATGTCCTCCACACGCTGGATCAGACATACCGGGCCCGTCGCAATGGCATCACCGATGCTGAGGCCGGTCACCAGCCGCTCCCCTTTTTCTTTCAGCCGGTAGGTCTTCAGCGCGCTGGTTTCGCGGCGGGACTGGACGGTTTCCGGGCGGGCCTGCACGATGAACAGCCGGCCGGTCTCCCCATCCTTGGCCCACTCGATGTCCATGGGGCGTCCGTAGTGCGCCTCGATGCGCGCCCCCCAGCGCGCCAGCTCCAGGATCTCGTCGTCCGACAGCACGAACGCGAGGCGCTCCGCCTCGGTGGTCTCCACGTTCAGGGTCGTTTGCGCGCCCTCGTCTTTGCGAATCGACGGGTCGGCGTAAATAAGCTTCTTCTCCTTCGCGCCGCGTGTCTTGCCGAGGAGGGGCCGGCGCTGTGCATCATCGAGGAAAGGCTTGAAGACGGTGTACTGGTCCGGCGTGACGATGCCCTTGACCACATTCTCGCCCAGCCCCCAGGCAGCATTGATCAGCACCACGTCCGGGAAGCCGGTTTCAGTGTCAAGGGTGAAGAGAACGCCGGCGCCGGCCTGGTCGGCCCGGACCATCTTCTGTACGCCGATGGAGAGGGCCACCTGCATGTGTTCGAAGCCCTGCGCCTCGCGGTAGGCAATGGCCCGGTCGGTGAAGAGCGAGGCGTAGCAGGCCCGGCAGGCCTGGAGCAGGTCCGCCTCGCCCTGGATGTTCAGGAACGACTCCTGCTGTCCGGCAAAGCTCGCCTCGGGCAGGTCCTCTGCCGTAGCGCTGCTGCGCACCGCCACATCGAGGTTCTCCGCGTGGTAGCGACGGCTGAGGTCCCGATAAGCGCTGCGCAGGGCGTCGGCGATGGGCTGCGGAAACGTGGCACGCAAGAAGAGCGTCCGGATGGCCGCACCGGTCTCTTCCAGGGAGCGCACGCCCTTTTCCCTGTCGGCCAGCAGCGAACCGATTGCTTCGGCAAGCTGGTTCGCTTCCAGGAATTCCCCATAGGCCGAGGCGGTCGTCGCGAAGCCCTGGGGTACGGGGATGCCCTTCTCGTGCAGCGCACGGGTCATCTCGCCCAGCGAGGCATTCTTGCCGCCTACCAACGCGACGTCTTCGTTGCTGAGCGTTTCGAACCAGCGGATGTACGGATTTGCTTCCATGACGAACCTCTCCTAGTCTATGGCCTGTTTCTCTGCATCGTACGGCGCGAAGCATCGGGGCCTTGACAAGGAGGGGCTGGCCGCCGTGTAAGTAAAGGTCGCCCTGCCGCGTCCGCTTTCCCCCGACGCCCGCCTCGCCCTAGGCACTGATCAGGAAGAGAACGGCGACCGCAACGAGTACCATGATGAGCACCGCAAAAGCCATCTTGCTCGTGCTTGAGGGACCCGCCACCCGGTGCTTGCGGATGCGCTTTTTCTCTGTTTCGTAGGGCTGTGTCATGGCATCGGATCGGTTGGCTTCGTTCTGAAAACCCAGCACGTCAGGAGGGCATCATCTGGGCGGCGGGCTGCGCTGATGCCTCCGACACGGCAGCGCCGGGATACGAGAGCAGCGACTTGCCGAAGGGTTTCGTGATGAAGACAGGGCAGGCGGCCCGTTGCACGACGCGCTCGGCCACGCTGCCCAGCATGAAGCGCTTCAGCCCGGTCAGCCCGTGCGTGGCGATTACGATGAGATCGCACGCCTGCTGCTGCGCGTGCCGGACGATCTCTTCCGGCGGATAGCCAACCACGACGTGATGGGTGGTGACGAGCTCCTCGGGTCCCTTCACCTCGCGCGTGAGCCATTCGAGCCGCTCGCGGGTCTTTTCTATCGCTTCTCGCTCCACGCGGGCCCGGTTCTCCAACCCGACACCGTAAATCTCCCCGACTGTTACCGGATCGAGCACGTGCAGGAAATCAAGCGAAGCCTCGAAGAGGGACGCCAGTTCTTTGGCGTAGGCAAGGGCCTGGATGCTGTGAGCCGAGAAGTCGATGGGGGCCAGGATGCGCCGGATGGCACAGCGGGGTTCCTCTTCTCCGGCGCGTCCGGGCACAGCCAGCACTGGGCACCCCACCTGCTGGATAACCTCCAGCGCCACACTGCCCAGCAGCAGGCGCTTCATCCCCCGCCGCCCATGCGTCCCCAGCACCACCACGTCCACGTCTTCGGCCTCGGCATACGCGTCGATGGTCTCGCCGGGCGTCGGCCCTCGGGCGTGGCTCCGCTTGATGGGCACCCCTTCGGTGTCGTAGGCGGCGAGCAGGGTCTGCATCTGTTCGTCGGCCACCGCGTGAAGGCTGCGGTAAAAAGCCTCCTCGTCGATCTCCGCCTTGAAAGCGCCACGTATCGGGTCCTCGCCAAACACCGGGGCAACGTGTAGGACGTGCAGATGGGCGCCGCTGCGCCGCGCCAGATCAAGCGCGCAGGGCAGCGCCGCCTTCGCGCACGTGGAGAAGTCGGTCGGGTGCAGGATGCGTCCGATCCGGAGCACCGCCCTTTCTCCGGGCGTCGTCGCCTCTGCCTTGACAGACGCCGGCTGCGCTTCAGGCACTGCCTGGGGGCGCTCGGCGACTCCTTTGGTCGTGAACACAGGGCAAGACGCCAGACGCACCACCTCCTCCGCTACACTTCCGAG
>JAHEMB010000174.1:0-3688 GCA_024643915.1 Rhodothermaceae bacterium
CCGCATCACCCGCCCCGCTCCTGCCTGGTACGACACGCTCGACGCCTCGCGCGGCGCGGCCCTCGACGACACGCTTCGCATGGCGCAGATCGATACGCTCCGGGTGCGCTACAACCTGCTGAAGCTGCTGCGCGGCACCGTGAGCGTGAGCGAGATCACCCTCGCCAACCCCAACCTGTGGGCGCGCCAACTCGCCGACTCGACGTGGGACCTGCTCAACCCCTTCCTGCCGGACACCTCCGTCGTCGATACCGTCCGTGCCTTCGACTTTGAGGTCGGGCGCATCCGCATCACCGAAGGCAACCTGAACGCGCACTTCTGGCCGCCCTGGAAGGACTCGACGTTTCAGGTGCGCAACCTCCACCTCGACGCCGACGACCTCGTCATCGCCGAGCAGACCTCTGTCGTGCTCGATACGCTGTGGGCGCAGCTCTCGCCGCCGGACAGCGATGCGTGGTTCGACGTGCAGGCGGGTGGCGCCCTGGAGGCGGGTCGCCTGGCCCTCAGCGGCTTCCGCTTCGAATCCCCGACCAGCCTCCTCACCGCCGAGGGCACGCTCCAATTGCCCGACGACGAGAACGCGCCGATCCGCGACATCCGCTTCACCGTCGATGCCGATCCACTCTCCTTCGACGACGTGCGCTTCTTTCTCCCCGATCTCCAGATGCAGGGCACCGTCGATGCCCAACTCCTTGTCACCGGCAGCACGGACCAGTTGCAGATCGACGCCGGGGCGGCCTTCTCTGAGGGCGGTCGCCTTGCGGTGGACGGCACGGTCAACCCCGGCGCGGGGGGGACGATGGCCTACGACCTCGAAGGCCAGATCCGCAATTTCGACCCGGCCATCCTGAGCGGCGCGCCCGAGCCGCAGGCGCTCCTCAACGCCGACTTCAGCGTGGACCTGCGGGGCACGTCGATGCAGTTGCTGAACGGCGACGTCAGCGCCACCCTCTTCGACTCGCGCTACGGCACCTACACGCTCGACCGCACCCGCTTCAACGGCACCTTCGAGGACGGGCGCGTGCGCTTCGACGCGCAGGGCGGCCTCCTCGGCGCCCGCCTCTCCGCCAGCGGCACCGCCCGCCCCTTCGACGAGATGCCCACCTACGACGTCTCGGGTGAGGTGCGTGCCCTTAACCTCGCCCGCTTCAGCGAGACCGAGGGCGGCACGCCGTCCGACATCAACGCGCGCTTCGAAGTGGAGGGCGCCGGCTTCGATCCGCAGACCGCCGAGATCCAGGCCGACATCGCCCTCGTCAATTCCACCTTCAACGACTACCGGATCGAGGACGGGCGCTTCGACCTGACGCTCGCCAACGGCGACCTCGACTTCGGCACGCGCCTCCTCTTCCCCGAGGGCTTTGTGACGGCCAACGGCAAGGCCACCTTCGGCGACGAACTGGAATACCGGGTGGAGCGCGGACAGATTAAGGACCTGAACCTGACACGGCTGCTGGGGCAGGACCGCGACAGCGCCCTCAACGGCTCGTTCAGCCTCCAGGGCAGGGGCACCGACCCCAATACCGCCAGCCTCCGCGCCGACTTCGACCTCGCCCCCTCCACCATCGAGCAGCACGCCATCGAAGGCGGCGACCTCGACGTGCGCCTGGCGAACGGCAACCTCACGTACGACGCCGACTTCCGCTCCGACGCGGGCCGCCTGGCGGTAGAGGGCACGGCTACCTTCGAGGGCGAGCAGGTGCGCTTCAACGTGCGCCAGGGCCGGCTGGAGAACTTCAACCTCGCCGCCTTCACGGGCGACACCACCCAGGTGAGCAACCTGACGGGCACCTTCACCGCCTCGGGCGCCGGCACCGATCCGCAGTCCCTCAGCCTCCGCGCCGAAGTGAACCTGGAGGAAAGCGTCTACGGCGACTACACCATCCGCGATGCTGCGCTCGACCTGAACCTGCGGGGCGGCGCCCTCGCCTTCGACGCCGCCGCCGACCTCGACGGCGGCTCCTTTGATGTGCGCGGCACCGCACGGCCTTTCGCCGATGTGCTCTCGTTCGAGGTCACCCAGGGCCGCTTCGAAAACCTCAACCTGAGCCAGTTTACGCAGGACACCACCCAGGTAACCGACCTGACGGGCACCTTCACCGCCGTTGGACGAGGCACCAGCCTGGAGACGATGAACCTCCGCGCCGACCTCAACCTCGAACCATCCCGTTTCCGCGAGCAGGTCATCGAGGCCGGCACGCTCGCCCTGAACCTGCGGGCCGGCGAACTGGACTTCGAGGCCGACGTAACCACGCCCGAGGGCCGCCTCGCCTTCGCGGGCGGGGGCGACCTTTTCGGTGACGAGGGCTTGCAGTTCGCCCTGCGCGAGAGCGCCTTCTCCGGCGTCAACCTCGCCACCCTCCTCGACAATCCGGCTCTCCAGACCAGCCTCAACGGGCAACTCACGTTCGAGGGGGCGGGCTTTGTGCTGGGCGAGGAGGACTTCGACCCGCGCTCCGGCACCGTCTCCGCCCGCCTCCACTTCGACCGCTCGACGATCAACGACGCCATCCTGCAAGAGGGCGACGTGACGGTGGCGTCGCGCAACGGCTTTGTCGAAGCCGACGCACTTTTGACGTTCGAGGCGGGGCTGGCCGAGATGCACGCCAGCGGGCGCTTCTTCGACACGCCCCCGACCTACCAGGCCACGGGCACGCTCCGCGACGTCAACCTCGCCGCGCTCACCGGCGTCGACACGCTCGTCACCAATCTCACGGCGGACTTTGCGGTGGAGGGCGTCGGGACCGACCCGCAGACGATGACGCTCGACGGCTTCCTCGCGGCTCACGGCACCCGCTACGGCGACGTCGCCCTCGACACGCTCTATACCGACTTCGCCCTGGCCAACGGCGTCGTTCAGGTCGATTCGCTCCTGCTCCGCTCGAACCTTGCCACGGCGCAGGCCGGCGGGCGCATCGCCCTCTTCGACAGCGCCGGCACGGTCGCCTCCGACTTCACGCTCCACGCCACCTTCGACAGCCTGGGCGTGCTGCGCAAATTCATCGGCGCCGAGATGCTCTCCCTGGGCGAAGGCGCCCTCGACGCGCGCGTCTACGGCGACCCCGGCGCCCTCCAGTTCGACGCCTCAGCGGAATTGACGAGCCTCATCTACAACGACATCCGCCTGGCCGGCTTCGACGGCACCCTCGCCGGCACCCTCGACGTGGCCGACGGCTCCCCCCGCGTGGCGATGGCCGAGACGGACCTGACGGTCGACTACTTCTCCCTCCCCCAGCTCACCATCCGCCAGACGCGCCTCGAAACCCTCTACGACGGCGACGAGCTGACCTTCAATACGGACCTCCTAGTAGATACGCGGCGCGAGGCGCGGCTGGCCGGGCGGATCGACCTGCGGCCCGACAGCCAGCGCGTCCGCGTCGAAGACCTCGCCCTCCGCTTTGACGACGACCGCTGGGCGCTGCTCCAAGAGGCGTCGATCACCTACGGCGACGAATACCGCGTCTCCAACTTCCTCATGTCTTCGGGCAATCAGCAGGTCGCCATCGACGGCGTCATCGACCCCGACGGGCAGCAGAACCTCATCGTCACACTCGAAGGCATCCGCATTGGCGCCCTCACCGACCTGCTCGATTACGAAGGCTTGCAGGGCACCCTCACCGGCTATCTCGACCTGACCAGCCCCGCCTGGGCGCCCGAGTTGCGGGGCCTGCTCGACCTCGATCTGCAA
>JAHEMB010000174.1:3698-7058 GCA_024643915.1 Rhodothermaceae bacterium
ACCGGACGCACGGCCCCGGACGCCGCACCCGAGCCGCCGCCTGCGGAATCTTCGATGCCGCGTCGTGCTGTGTTGGATGGCGGCTCGACCCGACGTCCGCGCACCCCGGTGGGCGACCTCAACATGGAGCTGGCCTACGACAGCCTCCGCCTCGGCGTGCAGGCCGTGCTGGCACACAAGGACGGCAGCACCCTCCGCGCCGACGGCAGCCTGCCCATGGACCTGCGCCTGGCGCCGGCCCCCGAGGAGTCTGCCGTGGGCGCGGGCCTGCGCCTGCGGACGGAAGAAGTGAGCGACCTCAGCGATGTCGACTTCACCCTCGTCGCCGACTCGTTCTCCATCGGCTGGATCGAGCCGTTCCTCGACCCTGAGACGGTAGACGAGGTCGAAGGCCGCCTCGACGGCAGCGTCGACGTCAGCGGCACGCTCGCCAGCCCTGTCCTCGACGGGCGCGTCGTCTTCGTGGGGGGGCGCATCCACCTGCCCGAGCAGGGCGTCACCTACCGCAATATCAACGCTGAACTGGAGATGGAGGCCAACCAGGTGCTGCTCCAGCGCGCCGAGATGACCTCCGGCGGTACCCTCGTCGCCACCGGCACCATCGGCCTGGCTGAGCTGACGCTGGGTGAGTTCGACCTCGACCTGAGCGCCTCAGACTTCCTTGCCGTGGACAGCCGCGAGTACCGCGCCGTGGCCTCGGGCGACCTCCAGGTGAGTGGCACCACGAAGGCGCCTGTGCTGACCGGCAACCTCGACCTCGTCAGCGCCGACATCCGCCTCGTGAATGAGGCCGTGGCCGAGCTCGAACCGGTGCAGCTCACCGAGGCCGATCTAAACATGCTCGAACAGCGCTTCGGCATCCGCGTGACCGAGGCAGACACCACTACGTTCGACATCTTCGTCCCCCTGGCGATGAACGTCAACGTGGACATGGCGCGCGACGTGTGGGTGCGTTCGACCAGTAACCCCGAGATGGACATCCAACTCACCGGCGACGTGGACGTGCGCAAGAACGCGGGAGGAGAGATGCAGATCTTCGGTAGCATCGAGGTGCTCCCTGAGCGCAGTAGGGTCATCCAGTTCGGTCGCCGCTTCGACATCACCGAGGGCCGCATCACCTTCAACGGCCCCTCGGACGACCCCCTCCTCGACATCACCGCCCAGTACGAGGTGCCCGCCCGCGACGACCCCGGCAGCCAGGTCACCATCACCCTTGCCATCGACAACCAGCACCTTGACGAGCTGAGACCCGAGCTGACCTCGTCGCCGCAGATGGAGATGACCGACATCCTCTCTTACATCGCCACCGGCAAGCCTGCCGGCGAAGGATTCGCCCTGGGCGGTAGTCCCGGCGGCAGCGGCGTCGTGGGCTTCGGCACCGACGTGGCCCTGAGCCAGCTCACCAACATCATTGAAGGCATCGCCGGCAGCGAACTCTCGCTCGACGTGATCGAGATCGAGCACGGCCTGGGCGGCACCCGCCTGACAGCCGGCAAGTACATCAACCCGAAGCTTTTCGTGGCCGTCTCCCAGCCCATCGCCAACAGCAGCACCAGTGCCGGCGAGGCCGGCAGCAGCAACGATTTCTCGCCCGACGTGACGGTGGAATACGAGTTGAACAACTGGGTGTTGGTGCGCGGCCAGCGCATCGGCTCGGTCATCCGCCTCAACTTCATCTGGAAATACGCCTACTGAGGAAGTGCGGAACGCGGAGTGCGGAGTGCGGAATGATCCCGTATCTTCCACCCTGCCATTCAGCACCCACTCCGCACTCTACACTCTACACTCCGCAATCATAAGGATGCGCTTTAGAAGCTCTGCTTCCGGTGAAGACAGTTTTCTCGACGCCCTGCTGGGGCGCACGGGCGAGTTGGCCACGTTTATCGGCGAGTTCTTCCAGCGCTTCTGGCGCCGCCCCTTCGAGTGGCGCGAGTTGCTCAACCAGATGGACGAGGCCGGCACGAAAAGCTTTGTGCTGACGGCCATCACGGGGCTGTCCATCGGCATCGTGCTGGCCATGCAGAGCCGGGGCACGCTTGCTCGCTTCGGCGCGGAAGCCGTTTTGCCGAACATGCTGGCGCTCTCGGTTTTCAAAGAGATCGGGCCGGTGATCACGTCGCTCGTCCTGGCGGGGCGGCTGGGCGCGGGCATCGGCGCCGAGATCGGGTCGATGCGGGTGACCGAGCAGATCGACGCCCTGGAGGTGGCGGCGCTCAAGCCGTTCCACTACCTCGTCATCACGCGCGTGCTCGCCCTCGTCATCATCTTCCCCGTCCTCACCATCTGGACCGACACCATCGCCATGATCGGCGGCTACCTCGAGTCGGTGCTGTCCACGAACATGGACTACCGGATCTTCATCAACACGGCCTTTTCGAGCCTGCGCTTCTCGGACCTGGCGGTGGACACACTGAAAACCAGCCTGTTCGGCTTCATCGTGGGGATCGTGAGTTGCTACCTGGGCTACACCGTGCGCGGCGGCACGCGCGAGGTGGGGCAGGCGGCCATGCAGTCGGTCGTCATCTCGTCCCTCCTGATCCTACTGGCCGACGTGGTCGTCGTCCGCATCTCGCTGATGATTTTCGGGGATATATCGCAGTAGAGCGCGCGTGGCGAATAGAGAATGGCTTAAGAGAGACTTCTTTCCATAAACCTTCCTACGCGCCACGCGCTATTCGCTCATTGTACGCAGACCATGGCCGAGACGAAAACCATAGCCCCCCCCGCGCCCGAAGGCAGCGTGCCCCCGCCCGAGGGCGTGCTGATCGAGCTGCGCGACATCTACAAGAGCTTCGGTACGCTCGACGTGCTGACGGGGGTGTCGCTGGCGGTGGAGGAAGGCACCTCGGCCGTGGTGATGGGCGGCTCGGGCTCGGGCAAGAGCGTGCTCATCAAGCACATCGTCCAGCTCCTCCGCCCCGACAGCGGCGAGGTGTGGGTGAAAGGCAAGCGGGCGGACAGGCTTCGCGGCGATCCCCTCGACGAACTGCGCCTCTCCATCGGCTACCTCTTCCAGGGCGGCGCCCTCTTCGACTCGATGACCGTCTACGAAAACCTCAGCTTCATCCTCGAACGCCATAGCAACCTGACGCACGAAGAGCAACGCGAGCGCATCGAACGCACGCTCGACTGGGTGAACCTCAAGGCGACGGCGCCGCAGTACCCGGCCCAACTCTCGGGCGGGCAGAAAAAGCGGATCGGCCTGGCCCGCGCCATCATCCTCGAACCCCAGATCCTGCTCTACGACGAGCCCACCACCGGCCTCGACCCCGTCTCGGTCCGCACCGTCTCCGACCTGATCGTGCGCCTGCGTGACGAGCGCGGCATCACCTCCATCGCCATCACGCACGACTTGCTCTG
>JAHEMB010000175.1 GCA_024643915.1 Rhodothermaceae bacterium
TTCGGCTCGTGTCTGCCAGAGAAGAAAAAGCGGACGGCTTCCTGCGACGTGCTCACGCACCGGCGTTTCTATGGCGAAAATCATCTACGCACTTAGCGGGCAGGGACGGGGCCACACCTCTCGCGTGATCGCTGTCTCGGACGAGCTGCGGCGGCGCGGGCACGAGGTGGTTTTCTGCTGTGGCGGTACGGCGCAGGAGATCTTAGAAGCAAAAGGCGAGCCGGTGCTGCCGGTGCCGGCCCTCCGCCAGGTGATGCAGAGCAACGAGGTGCAGCCCTGGCAAACGATCCGCTACAACTGGAAGACGGTACTCAACACCCGTGCCATCACGGCCCGTCTTACTGACGTGTTTCGGGAGGAGCAAGCCGACCTGCTGATCAACGATTTTGAGGCGTTCTCGCACCGGGCGGCGGCGCGCATGGGGCTGCCGGCCATCTCATTCAATCACCAGCAGGTGGTCACCGAGACGCGGTATGAGTTGCCGCGCCGCTACTGGGTCAACGCACAGCTGACAGGCCTTGCCATCCGGCTCATCGCCCCGGCGAAGGCGGCGCACATTCTACTCAGTTCGTTCTTCTTCCCGCCCCTTCGGCATCCCGCGCACACCACCCTCGTGGCCCCCATCATTCGCCCCGCCGTCCAGACCCTCGCGCCGCGCCGGGGCGAGCATGTGCTCGTCTACTACAACCAGACGGCCGGCGCTGAGCACGTCGTAGAGACGCTCCGCCAGGTGGACGCCTCATTCATCCTTTACAACTTCGACGCGCCCGCCGACCCCGCCCGCTACCCGAACCTGACCTTCAAGGAGCCCTGCCTCGACGGGTTTCTGGACGATCTGGCTTCTAGCCGCGCCGTGCTCTGCACCGCCGGCTTTACCCTCATCAGCGAGGCGCTTTTTTTGAACAAGCCGCTTCTAGTGGTGCCCAACCGGGGCATCTTCGAGCAAACCATCAACGCGCTTTTTCTGGAGCGGGAAGGCCTGGGCAAGGCCATCATCGACCGGCCCCTTACCGCCCTCGACGTCGAAGACTTCCTAGACCGGGGCGTGGCCTACGAGGCGCGCCTGGCCCGCCGCGACGCCTGCGGTAACGAGGCCGCTGTGGCCTGCATCGAGGCGGTGCTCCGCGAGGTCGCCCCGTCGGCGCTGGCCCCTGCACGGACCTCCAATGGCCGTGCCACCGCGCCTGCACTGGCCGCCTCGGTCGAAAAAGCTCCGTGAATTTCCATGCGAATAGATCGTATCTTTATAACCCTTAATCGCGTCCTCGCGGCCCGCCCCGGCGTGCCTTCATCCCCAGCTTCCGCGAGCCTGTCATGACGATGCCCGACTTCTATAACAAGCAGAACCACGCGGACGAGCGCGAGGCGCCGCCGCCGGTGAAGCAGGAGGCGTCGATCTTCGATAAATGCCACCGCTTCCTCGAAGCCGCAGGCGACTACGCGCAGGTCAAGGCCGCCGACCTCTACCCGTACTTCCGCCCCATCGAGCGTAATGATGGGACACGCGCCATCATGAACGGGCGCGAGATCATCATGGCCGGGTCGAACAACTACCTCGGCCTAACGTCGGACCCGCGCGTGATTGAGGCCGCGACGAAAGCGGTGGAGCAGTACGGGACGGGCTGCACCGGCAGCCGCTTCCTCAATGGCACGCTCGACCTCCACATTGAGTTGGAGAAGCGCCTGGCAGACTTCATGGGGAAAGAGAGCGCCGTGCTTTTCTCGACGGGCTACATGACCAACCAGGGTCTTATTCAGGGCCTGGCCGGCAAGAGCGACATCGTCTTCTCCGATAAGGACAACCACGCCTGCATCGTCGCCGGCACCCAGGTGAGCCTGGCCGACACCTGGCGCTACCGCCACGACGACCTGACGCACCTCCGCCGCCTCCTCGAAAAAGCCCAAGCGGAGCGCCCCGGCGCCGGCAAGCTGATCGCCACCGACGGCGTCTTCTCGATGAGCGGCGTGATTGCCCAAGTGCCGGAGTTGGTGGCCCTCGCCGACGAGTTCGGCGCGGCCCTGATGGTGGACGACGCGCACGCCGTGGGCGTAATCGGGCCGGGTGGGCGCGGTTCCGCCGCCTACTTCGGCCTGAGTGACCGCGTGCCCCTCACCACCGGCACCTTCTCCAAAAGCTTCGCCTCACTCGGCGGCTTCGTGGCGGGGGATCATGACGTGATCGAGTACGTCCGCCACAGCGCTTCCACCCACATTTTCAGCGCGTCGATGCCGCCGGCCAACGTGGCCACCGTGCTGAAGTGCCTCGACATCCTCGAAGCCGAGCCGGAACGCCTCGAACGTCTGTGGGAGATTTCGGACTACATGCGCGAGGGCTTCCGCAACGCCGGTTTTAACGTGTGGACGAGCCAGACGCCCATCATCCCCGTCGTCATCGGCGACATGATGACGTGCTTCCAGTTCTGGCATGACCTGCTCGAAGAGGGCGTTTTCGTCAACGCCGTGGTGCCGCCCGCCGTGCCGCAGGGCCAGTCGCTCATGCGCACCTCCTACATGGCCACCCATACCAACGAGGAGCTCGATTTCATCCTCGACGCCTTCCACCGCATCGGCAAGAAGCACGGCGTCATCAACACCAACGGCACTGTTTGAGAGGAGACGAATGGACGAGTCGCATCCCTCATTGTCATGCTCTCACGACAGCCTATCGCCGGCTCCCCTACTCTTCGTTCTTCCATGCCTCGGCTCCGGCTCCTCGATTCGTCGGCTCTTTGTAAAGGAGTGAGCGTGCAATAACGATGGAGAGTAACATTCCAAGTTCGGTCGTCAGCACCGTGACCGTGCGCCCCGTCCGCAGCCGCCGCGACCTGTCGCGCTTCATCGACCTGCCGTTTCGGCTCTATCGGGAAAACCCGTACTGGGTGCCGCCCCTGCGGCGCGACGTGGCCCGCCTCCTCAATCCGAAGAAAAACGCCTTCTTTGATCACGGGCAGATCCAGCCGTTCCTGGCCGAGGATGTAACGGGGAAGGTAGTGGGGCGGGTGGCGGCCATCGTCAACGGGATGCACCTGAAGAAGTACGACGACGGGGTGGGCTTCTTCGGCTTCTTCGAGTGCGAGGAGCACTACGACGTGGCCGAGGCCCTGTTCGATGCAGCGGCGGACTGGCTGAAGACGCAAGGGTTGACGGCCCTGCGCGGCCCGGCCAACCCTTCGCTCAACGACACCGCCGGCCTCCTCGTCGACGGCTTCGACCGGCCGCCGGCTATCCTGATGCCGTACAACCCACCCTGCTACGAGGAATTTCTGCTGCGGTACGGCTTCGAGCGGGCCATGACGATGTGGGCCTATTACGCGCACTACAAATTCGTGCAAACGGACCGGATGCGGCGCGGCGTGGCCATTGTAAAGCGCCGCCACCCCGGTCTGCGCCTCCGCACCATCGACATGAAGCGCTTCGACGAGGAGGCGCGCATTATCCTCGCACTTTACAACGACGCCTGGTCCGAGAACTGGGGCCATGTGCCGATGACCGAGCGCGAGTTGGTCCACCTCGCTGCCGAGTTGAAGCAGGTTATCGATCCCCGCATCGTCTACCTCCTCGAAGACGAGGGCGAGCCGGTCGCTTTCTCCATCACCCTGCCCGACGTCAACCAGGCGCTCCGCCATGTCAAGGACGGGCGACTCTTTCCGTTCGGCCTGGCAAAGCTGCTGGCCGCCGTCAAGCTCGGCGCTATCCACGACGCACGGATGCCGCTCATGGGCGTGCGGCGCGATTACCACGGCAAGGGCCTCGATGCCCTCCTCATCCTCCATACCATCGATAACGGCCCGCCCCTGGGCTACCTCGCCGCCGAGGTGAGTTGGGTGCTCGACGTCAACAAGGTGCTCCTCAACGCCTTCGACAACATGAACGCTGTCCGCGATAAGGAGTATGCAATGTTTGAGAAAGGGCTGTCGGTTGACGGTTTCTTATTTGGGCGAGAATAGCATTCCAACCGGAAACTTTAAACTGTGAACTGTAAACCCAAACCCATCCAGTTCGTCTATTTCGATCTCGACGATACGCTCCTCGACCACCGCCATGCCGAGCGAAGCGCGCTTGGAGACCTGCACCGCACGTACGGCGCGCACCTCGGCCACCTCCCCCTCGAACAGATCCAGGAGACGTACCACGCGCACAACGTGGTGTTGTGGCAGAAGTACAGCGCGGGCGAATTGCGCCAGGAGGACGTGCGGCGGCTGCGCTTCGAGCGACTGCTGGAGAGCCTGGCGGTGGAAGCGCTCGAAGCGGACGTGCTGAATGAGGCTTACATGGAGCGCTACACGCAGCATTGGGTTTTCGGCGAGGCGGCGCGCGCGGCCTTTCATGCCGTGGCGGACCGCTACCCGGTGGGCGTCCTCACCAACGGCTTCTCCGAGGTGCAGCATGCCAAGCTCGACCGCTTCCCCGAGATCCGCAAGCGGCTGGGCACGCTCGTCATCAGCGACGAGGTGGGCTATATGAAGCCGCACCCGCGCATTTTCGCTCACGCCGCCGAGGCTGCCGGGACGCCGCCCGAAGCCCTCCTCTACGTCGGCGATTCCTACCACTCCGACGTGCAGGGCGCCCTCGGTGCCGGGTGGCAGATGGCGTGGTTCACGCTGGACACAGAAACACCGCCGGAAGGCGTCTTCTGCTTCGATGCGTGGGATGCCTTGGTGGACTGGCTGCTCGCTCGCTGAGGCTCGCGTCATGCGACGCTTCGTGCCTGCCATTCGTCCCGATTCATCGGGACTGTCTTTAGGCTCGCTCGTGCTCGCCGTCATTCAGCACTGACGCGCTGGTCGCTCATCGTCGTGTGGAAACCAAGGCATCACCCTTCAAACAATGAATGCGAGCGAGCCGAAGGCGAGCAGATGACAGCGACCAACGGGAACGCTTGACCTAAACAAAAAAAGCCGCCCGGTGAGGGCAGCTTCGGCAGGCAGAAAAGTTCATCGTAGAAATCCCTCGGCGCGACGGCCTCCCCTGGGTCCGACGTCTGCCGAAGCAGAATGTCTTCACCAGTTGGTGGGAGGCCAGATCTCTCATTCCAGGGTTTCAAGCTGGAACGTCGGCACGCGCATCGTCTTCAGTTGCCCGAAGGGATACGTCCGAATCGCATGGGCGACGATTCGAAGGCCGCAAGCTGGCCTTTGTTAAGCCTCGCCACGAAGATGCTTCCACGCGCTACGGTCGGTCCGAAGACGTTCCGCGTCGCGCTTCTACGTGCGTCCGCTCTCGGTAGAGGACCACGGGGGCCCTCCGCCTCGGAGCTTCTGCAGTGCGCCGCTTTCCCCCGCGTGCGTCTCCGCACACGGCTTCAAAGCTTCCGCCGTCTCGTGCGCGCTGCTGCGAGCCCGAAGGCGCGCGGCGTTGCGCTACGGCACGGCTTCCCCTTTTCACAGTTGCATTCAGACCGGAGGCCTGTCCGCACCCTGCTAAAGCTTCCGCACAGCTTCCCCGCTCGGCCGCCGTCTCGCGACGGTTCGGCTCTGCGCTTCGCTCGATGCGTCTTCTGCGCGACGCAGCTTCCGCCACGGCACCGAAGTACCGGGCCTCCGCCGCGCGGGCAGCGTCTTCACGCTGGCGCAGCCTTTCGGCGCCTGGCCGAAGCCAGTTGCCGGGTGCGGCTGTGCTTTGGTGAAGACCTCCGGTGTCGCTCGCACGCGCCCGCCTTTCGGCTGGCGCTGCTGCTCTACACCGGCAGGCGCATCGCGCTCCGCAGGTCGCTCGGCCTTTCGGCCGCTCGACCCTCGCGGGCTTCCTCATGCTCGCCTAGAGATCTCAATCGCGTCAAGGAACAGTGCCGCGTCGGGCACTGATGGAATGATACTGCGAGGGCTTGGGGAAGTCAAGAAATACTTCTCCACAAAAAGCCCACACGCTATCAACACGATATCAACAATGTGGATAACCAGCAGGCAATAGAAGGGGCGAGCGGCGCAAAAACCGAGAGGTGCAGGGAGCAAAAAGCCCGGCTCTCGTAGGAGTCCGAGCTTTTTGGTGCCCATTACAGCGCGACTGAGAATCTCCAGAAGCCGGAGCTCCAGGCGGCATGAGGTAAGCAGAAGATACGTGCTTTCTCTGTGTTATACAAGAGTCAATAACGGCAAAAGATGGTTTTTTCACAAATATGTACGTTAAGAAACGATAATCAGCCATATTACAATAACGGAACACCCTTGACGTAGCCGTTCCGCGCCGGCCTAAAAGCCGGGGCGAGCATTTTGCCTTGCATCAACACGGCCGCCGGATGCTTCTTCGCTTCCTGCCCCGACTGATATAAATACCCGGAAAACCGTCCTTTCCTCAGGAAGTAAAAACCACCCCTGTTATTCGATCGGCATGAATCGGCCGGAGGTGCAGCTGATGCGCTCATCCGGCCCCGGCGGGCGAGTGGGCGCCCGGCTGACGGGGAGGGCCGGGTCGCAGTTCTTGGGCAGGTAGTGGGTGTGGTCGCCGTGGGGGACCTCGTAGTAGGGCCGGTCGTCGAAGACGCCGAGGGCGTCGGCGATGACGAGGGCGAAGAAAGCGAGGAGCACCCCGAGGAGCACCCAGCGAAAACCTCGGCGCTTGCGCATGATGAAGGAGGGGTTGGAAATAGAACGTCGAAGGCGTTTCTTACTCCTACCTTCAACGGCGTGCTTTTACGTTGAACCGAAGATACCAGGGCAGTTCCGTTCACCGGATTGATTTTCCGCTAAGGCACCGATGTCCTTGCTCCGTCGTCTCGTCGTCCTGGCGTGCTGCCTCGTTGCGTGCGAGGCACAGGCGCAATTCGCTACCGTACGCGGGCGCGTGACCGACGCCACCGACGAGCAGCCGATGCAGGGGGTGCACGTGGTGATGGCGAGTGAGGACGGCGACCGGCGCGGCACCGTCACCGACGGCGAAGGCTACTTTATCCTGAACCGCCTCGCCCCCGGCGCCTACGTGCTGACGACCTCGTTCGTCGGTTACTTCCCGCACACCGACACCCTCACACTCGGTTTCGGCGAGCAGCCGACCTTCAACGTGCGACTGGAGGCGAACGAGAAGGCATTGGGCGAAGTGGTGATCGAGGAGGAGC
>JAHEMB010000176.1 GCA_024643915.1 Rhodothermaceae bacterium
GGGCCGGAGGGTGGCACTCCACAGCGGGGATCTCTATCTTCTGCCCCGTCCGCCGTCCTTCTCGGAGGAGCGCAAGATCCTCGGTGTGACGGTAGAGGTGGAGGACGTGGCGCGGGCGAAAACCGTGTTGGAAGAAAACCTCGGCGGGTCGTTCGAGGTGACCGAGACGGCGCGCGGGAAGAGCCTTTTCGTGCCGCCCGCCCTGGCGCCCGGCGTGTGGATCGAGTTTCTGGAGCCGTAATGGATTGTTGAGCAAGGCCTCAATGGAACAGGAAGACGTTTTCAAAAGCCGGCTGGACCTGAGCGGCGTGCGCGCGGCGGTGGAGCAGGTGCGCGCCGAGCTGGGCAAGATTCTCGTCGGGCAGACGCGCATGGTCGAACTGCTCGTGGCCGCCATCCTGGCCGACGGGCACGTGCTCATCGAAGGCGTGCCGGGTGTGGCGAAGACGCTGGCGGCCAAGCTCGTGGCCCGCACCCTCTCGGTCGACTTCGCGCGCATCCAGTTCACCCCGGACCTGATGCCGTCGGACATCCTCGGCACGTCCGTCTTCAACCCGAAGACGACGGCGTTCGAGTTTAAGCGCGGTCCCATTTTCTCCAACCTCATCCTCATCGACGAGATCAACCGGGCGCCGGCCAAGACGCAGTCGGCCCTGTTCGAGGTGATGGAGGAGCGGCAGGTGACGGTGGACGGGCAGACGTACCCGATGGCGCCGCCCTTCATCGTCTTCGCCACGCAGAACCCGCTGGAGCACGAGGGCACTTATCGCCTCCCCGAAGCCCAACTCGACCGCTTCCTCTTCAAGATCGAAGTCGATTACCCCTCCCTGGACGAAGAAGTGGCGATCCTGACGGGCCACCACGCGGGCCGCGACCCCCGCCATCTTGATCTCGTCCAGCCTGTCCTGACCGCTGCCCAGGTGGTCGCGTACCGCGAAAAAGTGCATCAGGTGCACGTCGAGCCGGCCCTCATCCGCTACGTGGCCGACCTCATCCACCGGACGCGCAACCACCCGGCGCTCTATCTCGGCGCCTCGCCGCGCGCCTCGCTCGCCGTGATGGGCGGGGCGCAGGCCCTCGCCGCGTTGCGCGGGCGCGACTTCATCACCCCGGAGGACGTGCAAGACGTGCTCCTCCCCGTCCTTCGCCACCGCATCCTCCTCACCCCCGAGCAGGAGATGGAGGGCCGCCGCCCCGAAGACGTCATCCGCAGCATCGTCGAGACGGTGGAAGTGCCGAGGTGAGTCGGGGAGCCGGGGAGCCAGCGAACCGGGGAAGCGGAGCGATCAGGCGGGGCCGAGGCTGAACACGCAACGCGGCGCCCCGTCGCGATCACACGCCTCTCGCACGGGCGCGCCGACGACCTCACTGAGCAGGGCTTCCGCCAGCTGGCAGATCTCGGGATGCCGGCCCACGGCGGCTGCAAGTGGGCAGCTAAAGCCACGAATGATGAGTTGGCCATCAACCTCGTGTACCTCTGCCAGGCCCCCCAGGCTTTGCAGCACCTCCAGGGCCGCCCCGGCCCGCTGTTGTAGATCCGCCTGCTCGTCAGGGGGCGGGAGGCCGGCGGCCAGGCTGCGGCCCACCTCGCGCAGAAGCTCCTGAATTTCGTCGGGAGAAAGGCGTTTGCTCAAGACGTCAACAAGCTGGTTGAGCAGGAGGTGATAGGCCTTGGGGAATAGCTGTTCGGCGCCTGGGGTGAGGGCGTAGAGGGTTTCCGGCTTGCGAACCCCCGAACGCTTTCCGGCCTGCTGCACGAGCCCGTCTCGCTCGAGGGTGGCGAGATGGGCGCGGACGCCGTTGTTCGTTAGCTCTAACCGATCGGCCAGGTCACCGACGGTCGCCTCTCCGCGCCGCAGGAGTTGCACCACCTGCCCCCGTGTGCTTGCCAGAAAACGCTCACCCCATCTTTTCATCGGCGCACCTTGCTCCTCTCTTCGATGCTTGTTGTAACAAAAGTACAACGAAAAGCGAAAGAAGTCAAATAAATCAAATAAGTTATTGACTTATTAAATAAATACCCTTACCTAGGTAGGGTTCACGACCATCTGAATAGGAGGCTGATCCCATGACAACGCTCACCGAGGCCCCCGCCCTCTCTACTGATACGACGGCGAACAGCCGTTTTGCCTACCATGCCTACCGCATCTTGCAGTTCGGTTTCGTGGCCGCGCCGATCCTGGCAGGGCTCGACAAATTTCTCAACATCCTGACGGACTGGGAGCAGTACCTCGCCCCGTTCATCGGGGAGATCGTCTCGCCCGGTCTCTTCCTCGGCATCGTCGGGGTCGTGGAGATTGTCGCAGGGATCGGGGTAGCGCTCAAGCCGCGCCTTTTCGCCTACGTCGTGGCCGGATGGCTGATGGGCATCATCGTCAACCTGCTGCTGATTCCCGGCTTCTACGACGTCGCCTTGCGCGACCTGGGGCTGGCCCTCGGCGCCCTGGCACTGGGCCGGCTCAGCGCGCTCTTCGGAAACCGCTGACCGCCGGTGCGATGACGGCTGATTCAATCCCTCGACCAGACGCCCTGCCCATCCTTTCAGGCGCAGGAAGATGCATCAAGCAGGCTTCTGTAAAGGAAGACTGTGCAGCAATGGTGCTCGTGCGTGGCGTCGCTTTCACGGCGCGTGCGGCCCCCGAGGGAGACACGTTCTTCGGCAGGGTGCATGTGGCTTTTTACCCGTGTGGAAAGACGCTGAGCGCCCAGGCGCTGGCACGCATGGTCGCCTCCCTCACCCGGCAGCCGCATACGCAAGAGGGCCTGACGAAGGGGCTGCGGGACGCGCTTCAGCAGCGCCTCGATGCTTACGGCGTCATCGTGTTGCTGGAAGCGCTCCACCCGACCTTGCGTGGCCGGCAGGCCCTGGCGATCACCCGTTCTCGAAGCGGTCTCTTCGAGCAGCCTGCACATCAAGAAATGTTCGACCGCCTGCTCAAGGGCACGTCCAGGCCGATATCGCGCCCTTCTCAAAATCTCACCCCACGTTTTCAATCCCCCTTGGAGGTATTCCCATGCTTGTAGCCCTCTTACTCTCGCTCACGCTTTTCGCTACGGATAGCGAAGCAGCCCCCCCAACCGCGTCCGCTACCCAGGAAGTCGCCGCGCAGGGCATCACGGCGGCGGAGCTTCAACTCGCGCTGCGTGACCTGTGGACCGGTCATATTTTCTGGGTTCGGTCGTACGTGTTTGCCACCCATTACGAGGATGCGCCAAGTGCGGAAGCGGCCGACGCAGAGGCTGTCAAGAACGCCCGCGCCCTCGCTGACGCCATCATTCCGTTCTACGGGCAAGAGGCCGGCGATCAGCTTTTCCAGCTTCTGGCGGGGCATTACGGGGCCATCAAATCGTTTGCCCAGGCCCGGTACGGCGGCAGCGCCGAAGCGCGGCAGGCGGCGACCGACGACCTGATGGCCAATGCCCGCAAGATCGCGGCTTTTCTGGTCGGGGCGAACCCGCATCTGCCCGAAGAGGCGGTGTTGCCGCTTCTGATCGCACATGGCGGTCACCATCTGCAGCAGATCGAAGCGATCAACCAGGGCGATTTTGCCGGAGAGGCCAAGGTCTGGGAGATGATGCTCGGGCACATCTACACGATTGCAGATGCCATGGCGGGCGCCCTCGCGAAGCAGTTTCCCGAGAAGGTATCCGGTTGAGCCGCGCTCGACCTGCTTTCTCTGATGTCTTCCGGATCGCAAGGAGGTTTGCCATGAAAACGCTGCGTGGCCTGACCGGCCTGACCGGCCTGCTGGCCCTATTCGTCCTGTCAGCTACCATGATTTTTCTCAACAGCGCCACGGTGGACGGCGTGCAGTTCGACCAGGCTACCTCGGCCAACGCCGACCGGATGATGGAGGAAGGCCGGGAGACTTTCCGCCACGACACCTTCGGCGACGAGGCGTTCTGGAGCGGCGCGCTGCGGCTCCACGAATCCATTGCCGGTGAAAATCACGGCGGGGTTGGGCCGGGGCTCTCACCGGAGGCAGCGCTTGCCCTCGGGTTGAAAGTGGATACAGAGGCGTTGCCCCAAGCGGTACTCGACGCCCTCGCGCAGGGCCAGGTCGATCTCCAGGACCCGGCCGTCACCCTCACCCTGCTCAAGGCCAACGCCGTCGTCGGGGTGAAGGGTACCTTTGCGGGGGATGAACTCACGGCGGTGGGCGTCACCTGCGCCCTCTGCCATGCAACTGTGGACGATAGCTTCGCACCGGGGCTGGGTAAGCGCCTCGACGGGTGGGCCAACCGCGACCTCGACGTGGGCACGATCATCGCTTTCGCCCCCGACGTGAGCGCCCTTTCCGGCCTGCTCGGCACGGACGATGCCACCGTCCGTGCCGTCCTTCAGAGCTGGGGGCCGGGTAAATTCGACGCCGAGTTGTTGATGGACGGCAAGGCATTCCGCCCCGACGGCAAGCCCGCCGCCACCCTTCTGCCGCCCGCCTTCGGTCTTGCAGGGGTGAACCTGCACACGTGGACCGGCTGGGGCTCGGTCACGCACTGGAACGGCTTCGTCGCCAACCTGGAGATGAACGGGCAGGGCACCTTTTTCGATCCCCGTCTAGACGACGCCGAGAAATTCCCCATTGCGGCGCGCGAGGGCTTCGGGCACCGCACGGCCGACCCGGACCTGGTCACGTCCAAGCTGGCGGCATTGCAATTCTACCAGCTCGCCCTCCCCGCGCCGAAGCCGCCGCCCGGCACGTTCGACGCAGCGATGGCGGCAGTCGGTGAGGCGCTTTTCAACGGCAAGGCGCAGTGCGCGACGTGCCACGTGCCGCCGCTCTTTACGGAGCCGGGCTACAACATGCACACGCCCGAAGAGATGGGTATCGACGCCTTCCAGGCCGAGCGATCGCCCGACGGGCGGTACCGGACAGCTCCGCTCAAAGGACTGTGGACGCACACGAAAGGCGGCTTTTACCACGACGGTCGTTTTGCCACCCTCGGCGACGTCATCGACCATTACGACGGGTACCGGGAGCTTGGCCTGAGCACACGGGAGAAGGAGCAACTCGTACACTACCTCCTCTCCCTCGGCGACGCCGAGGTGGCCGTCGGCACGGGCGTGGCGCCGCCCGTAGCGCCTCGGCTCGGCGTCCACCTCCAGCAGAACTACCCCAACCCGTTCGGCCGCCGCACGACGATCACCTACCGGCTCGATCAGCCGAAAGACGTGGTACTGGACGTGTACACGCTGACAGGCCAGCGCGTGAGCCGGCTCGTCCGGGGGCCCCAGGTGGCCGGGGAGTACGCCGTCACCTGGGATGGGCTGGACGAGGCCGGGCGGCCCGCCGCGAGTGGCGTCTATTTCTACCGCCTGCAGGTGGGCGGGGCGGCCCAGGTACAGAAGATGATCCTGGTGCGATGAGGAGAGAGGCGGGAGGGTTTTTTCCTCCCTCCCGCATTTCGTCTGTCTTCTTGGTCGTCACTCGTTCGCGCGGGCCTGCTCGATGACCTCCTCAACGTCGAGGGAGCGGAGGGCGCCCACGGCGCATTCCCAGGCGCCTTCCGCGCAGAGGCCTCGTATCGCGGCGTCCTCGTACGCATGCAACACCGCTTCCAGGCAGGCCTGCCGGACGGCCTCCGCGAGATGAATGGTTTCCGGTTGCGGTTGCTCACTCATAAGGCCAGTCCTTCCGGTTCATACTACTTTCGCCTTCCACCAGCCCTTGCGGAAGACAAGAACGCCGACGACGGCGAGAGCGGCCTGCGCGAGGGCGATGGCGATGAAGATGCCCTCCACGCCCAGGCCGAGCCCGTGGGCGAGGGCCCAGGCGAGCGGGAGCTGGAAGAGCCAGGCGGTGAACAGGTTGATCCAGGTGGGCGTGACCGTGTCGCCCGCGCCGTTAAACGCCTGCACCGTGACCATGCCGAAAGCGAAGGCCGGGTAGCTGAAGGCGAGGATGCGGAGGAAGTCCGTGCCTATCCGCACCACCGCCGCCTCGTCGGTGAAGAAGCGCATGATCGGCTCGGCGACGAAGAGCAGCCCCACCGCCACGAGCGTCAGGAAAACGGCGTTGTAGAAGCTCGTGATCCACACGGCCCGCTCGGCGCGCGCCGGCTGCTCCGCCCCGAGGTTCTGCCCGACGAGTGTGGCGGCGGCATTGCCCATCCCCCACGACGGCAGGAGCGCGAAGAGCACCACGCGCACGCCGATGGTGTAGCCCGCCACCGCCGCGCTGCCGAAAACCGCCACGAGGCGGATGATGACGATCCAGCTGGCCGAGCTGACGAGGTACTGCACCACGCCCGGCCCCGAGATGCGCAGCATCCGCTGCATCACCTCCCCATTGAAACGGACGGCGGCGCGGTTCAGGTGGAGCCGCCCCACGCCCCGCCGCAGCACGCCAAGCTGGTAGGCCACGCCCACCGCCCGCCCGATGACGGTGGCCAGGGCCGCGCCTGTGATGCCCATCTCGGGGAACGGCCCCAGGCCAAAGATCAGGAGCGGGTCGAGGATGATGTTGAGCGCGTTGGCCAGGCCGAGGGCGCGCATGGCCTGCACGGCGTCTCCTGCGCCGCGGAAAATGGCGTTGATGAGGAAGAGCAGCAGGATGACCGCGTTCGTGCCGAAGAGGAGCGCGCAGTACGGCGCCCCCACCGCCACAACGGCCTCAGTTGCGCCCATCAGCCGCAGCAGCTCCGGCGCAAAGATGGCGCCGCCCACAGCCATCGGAAGCGAGACGAGGACGCCCAGCATGAGCACCTGGAACGCGGCAACCGAGGCGGCTTCGGGGTCCTTCTCGCCCATCCGCCGGGCCACCATCGCCGTGGCGGCCATGCTCAGCCCCATGCCCACGGCGAAGACGAGGATGAGGAGGGAGGCCGTAAGGCCCACTGCCGCGATGGCGTCGGCCCCCAGGCGGCTGACGAAGAAAATGTCGGCCAGCTCAAAGACCGACTGCATCAGCATCTCTAGCACCATCGGCACCGCCAAAGCGGAAGGAGAGGCCGGCGGTCAGCATGATGGCGTTGTAGTCCCGGTTGCCCAGGTTGTCGCGCAGGTCGAGGCGGAAGGCCATGGAATCGGTGGTCTGCACCCGCATGCCGC
>JAHEMB010000177.1:0-1405 GCA_024643915.1 Rhodothermaceae bacterium
CCGGGCCGAACCCTACCTTTCGCGCGTCGATTATTACCGCGAGACCGCCTTTCTCGAAAGCAACGCCCTCTACTTCGCCTCGCTCGACGAGATGAGCGAGTTGGAGACCTATCTCCAAGACAAGATCGAGGAGGCGAAGCTGGAGGCGAACCCGTTCTTTTTCGATCTGGAAGAGGACGAGGAGGGAGCTGGGGTTGATTCCGTCGGCGATGCGCTGGCGGCCACTTATGAGGACATCGTCGGCAAACAGTATCCGGTTTCCAAAGACAGCCTGACGATGGTGCTGCGTTTCTACCCGACGGGCTCGCAGACCAACATTAGCTTTATCGAAGACCTCTACGCCGATCTGGAAGGCCTCGTGGCAGAGATGCAGCCGACGACCTTCCACCCGGCGATGGAGGTGACGGTGATAGGGCGCATGCGACGCCAGCTTACCGAGGTGCGGGCCATCACCAACGATGTTTTTAGCTCCTTCGGTGTAGGAGTGACGGCGGTGCTGCTCCTCGTCCTGGCGTACTTCTTCTACAAAGCCTACGGGGCGCGGTCGGGGGGCCACTTCTCGGGCCGCATCCTCGCTGCCGAGTTGGCGCGTGTGCCGGTGATGGCGGTCTTAATCGGCCTGCCGCTGCTGATGAGTCTGACGTGGACTTTCGGCACAGCGTATCTCGTCTTCGGCGCACTCAACCTGATGACCTCGACGCTGGGTCTCGTGCTCTTTGGCCTGGGCATTGACTACGGCATCCATTTCTACGCCCGCTACACCGAAGAGCGGGGGCATGGCCACAGCGCCCTTGAGGCCGCCGAGATCACCTTCACCAGCACCGGGCAGGCCATCACGGTCGGCGCCTTTACGACGGCCGTAGCGCTCTATGTACTCGTCTTCGCTGATTTCAAGGGCTTCAGCGAGTTCGGCTTCATTGCAGGCACCGGCATCCTCTTCGCCCTCCTCGCGATGACGGTGGTGATGCCGGCCCTTCTGATCGTGCTGGAACGCCTCCGGCTGCTCAACCTGGAGACAGTGGCCCCGACAACGCAGGTGGCCCACACAGGACGCCGCTTTCCGGCGGCACGGGGGATGGTCTTAGGCAGCCTAGCTGTGGTGATCGCCGCGTTCGTTTTCCTGACACGCGTCGGGTTTGAGTATCGGTTTGGCGAACTGGAGCCAAAATACGAAGACTATGAGGCACGGCAAGGCAAGGTGGGGAATGTCTACAGCAACCGGGGCCGTCGCAACCCGGCCTACGTCGTGGTGGATGACCCTACCGAGGTGCCGGCCATCGTGGCGGCGGTGCGCAAGCAAGCCGCACAGGACACCCTCTCGCCGACGATTCTCTCGGTGGAGAGCCTTCAAGAGCGGTTCCCGCTGACGCCGCAGGCACAGCAGCACAAGCTAACCCGCATCGCC
>JAHEMB010000177.1:1415-7044 GCA_024643915.1 Rhodothermaceae bacterium
GACCCATTTCTCGAAGCAGAGGAGTCGGAAGACCTGGACAGGCTGCGCCGTGCCGCGCAGACGACGGACCCCATCGCTGCGGAGGAGGTGCCCGAGTATCTGAGGAAACAGTTCACCTCAAAGTCCGGCGAATTCGGCAACTTCGTCATCATCTACCCTTCCGTGGGCCTCTCCGACGGCCGCAACTCGATGGCCTTCTCCGACGATGTGGGCACGATTGTGACCGCAGACGGGCGCACGTACCATGCCGGCAGCACCTCACTCGTTGCCGCGGACATGCTGCGGTTGATGCAAAGCGAGGCGCCGTGGATGGTGCTCGCCACGTTCATCATCGTCACCCTCCTGATGTTCGTCAACTTCGGCTCGTTCCGGTGGGGGCTGCTTGCCCTGGTGCCCCTGATGGTGGGCGTGCTGTGGATGCTGCTGCTGATGGAATTGCTCGGGCTGAAGCTCAACTTCTACAACCTCGTGGTGCTGCCAGCCGTGCTGGGTATCGGCAACGACGCCGGGGTGCACCTCGTCCATCGGTACCGAGAAGAGGGCTTCAACTCAATCCGCTATGTGATACGCACTACCGGCGAGCACGTCTCGATGGGTTCTATCACGACGATGATTGGGTTCGCGGGGCTGCTGCTGAGTTTCCACCCGGGGCTGCGCTCCATCGGGCAACTCGCCGTCGTCGGCATAGGCACGACGTTACTCTCGGCCCTGCTTTTCCTACCCGCTCTCCTACAATGGCTGGAAGACCGGCAGGGGGAAAAACAAGAGGTAACGGAAGCGGCGGAAGTGCCGCTGGCGGAATAGCGCCAGGTCTTCAGCCGTTATGCCGGCACTTTGGCGAGGACGTCGGTCAGGGCGGGGTCCTCATAGACGAGGGCACGCATCGCCTGCACATAGCTTTCGGCGACGGCTTTCCAGGAGAACGTATCCTCCACGTACCGGGCGGCACGCTGAGAAGCGGCCCGGAGCGCCTGCGGGTTGTGATGGTAGGCGGTGATGGCTTCGGAGAACCCCCAGGCATCGCCACTCTCGACCAGGTGGCCGTTCCTCCCCTCGCTGATCACATCCTGGATACCTTCGATGCCAGCGGCAACGGCAGGGAGGCCACAAAGCCCCGCTTCCAGCATCACCACGCCGAAGCCCTCCATATCGCCCGGCACCGGACGGTTGGGCATGACGAAGAGGTCGGCGCCACGATAGAGCGTCTCCAGCATCTCATCCGAAACGCGGCCCAGCAGGCGAACGCGACCCTCCAGGCCCTGCCGCTGGATAGCCGCCGCGATGTTTTCCGCCTCCGGCCCCTCGCCAGCCAGCAGGTAATGCACGTCCTCCGGCAGGAGGGGCATCACCTCATCGACGAACCAGGCAAAGCCTTTTCTTTCCACCTGACGCCCCACGCTGCACAGCACCAGCCCCTCCTCGGGGAGAGGCTCGCCAAGCGCCTTGCTTAGTGCCTGCCGCATCCGGCGCAGCGCCCCTGATCCTTCGAAGCGGTCGAGTTGGATGCCGTTAGGAACTACCTGGAGTTTGCGCTCGGGCAGGCCGCGCTCCAGGCAGGCCTCCCCGGTGGCGCGGCTGACGGGCAGCACAGCGTCGAGTGCCGCGAAAACGTAAGGCACGAGACGCTGATACGGAAGGGAAGGCAGCGTTACGTCGCGCCCGTGCGCGATAGCCGCGGTGAAAACGCCGTGCTCTTCGAGCTTTTTGCGCAGCGGGAGCGCGAGCGTCGCCGTCACCATCGAGGAGAAAAGGACGGCGTCGATCTCCTGTCGCTCGGTCCGGCGGGCGATCTCCCACCACACTTTCGCGAAGAAAAGAGGCGATTTGAGATGCGTCCACCGCCATGAGCTGCGCAGGAGGAGAGACGAGAGCGCGACCTCGGGATGATGATCGAGGGCGTTGTGCAACTCGGTGGCTACACGTTGCATTCCCCCGACGTTCGAAAGGGGCCGGTCCGCGGGGGGGAAGGAATGAGAGACGAAGAGGAGTCGCACAGGCAGAGTCCTTCTGGCTAATCGATGAGGAGCGCTTTGCTGGCAGAGGCCTCGAGCAGGTCGTCCGGGCGCGGGTCAGCGGCTTGCGGATTAAGGACCTCGTCGTAATAACCGTCAAGACGGGCCATCACGGATTCCCACTCGTATTCTTGCGCGGCTTCCAATGCCCGCGCCCCCATCCGCCGACGAAGCGCCGGATCCGTAACGAGGCGCTCGACGTGTTCGAGGAAAACCTTCGTCTGGCCCGCCGGTGCCAGAAAGCCGGTGACGCCTTCGGTGACGAGCGAGCTGCTGCCGGTGGCGTCGGCGCAAACGGACGGGAGGCCCGAGGCCATCGCTTCGAGGGTCACGTTGCCGAACGTCTCGGTGTCACTGGGAAAGAGAAAAACGTCCGAGGAGGCGTAGGCGCGGGCGAGGGCTTCGCCGCCGAGGTAACCGGTGAAGATGGTGTGGGGCAGCCGTTCGGCCAACTCGGCGCGGGCCGGGCCATCGCCCACTACCATGCTGCGGTGCGGCACTCCGCGCGCCTCAAGCGCTTCGGCAACTTCGGCGTACACATTTAGCCCTTTCTCCCACACCAGTCGCCCCACGAACGAGACGACCACCTCTTCGTCGTGGAGACCGAGAGCATGGCGCCACTCGGTTGAGCGATGCGCCGGGTTGAAGCGGAGCGTATCGACGCCGCGCTGCCACAGGCGCAGACCCTCCGTGATCTCATGTGCCCGCAGCACCGCCGCCATCGAAGCGCTCGGCACGTAGATGTGCTCGCACTGTCGGTAAAAACGCCTCAGGTACTTCCACAGAAAGCCCTCCAGTTCCTCGAACCCGTAATATTTGAGGTAAGAGCTGAAATGCGTGTGGTAAGACGCCACCGCCGGCACATTCCATTTCTTCGCAAGGCGCAAGGCGCGGTTGCCCAGCAGATCGGGCGTGGCAATGTGGAATAGCGTTGGCTGAAACTCCTCCAGGCGAGCGCGGGCCGAGCGCCACAGGCCGAGCGAAATGCGATACTCCTTACGGCCCGGTGCGGACCACGACGGAACGGGCACGAGCGTGCCGGCATGATCGACCGGCGGGTGCTCCACCGTTGGGGCGAAGACAAGGACGGGCGTACCCTGCCGTTCGAGGTACGCCACGAGCCGGTTGAGGGTGAGGGAGACGCCGTCGGCGATGTGATTGTAGGCCCCCGTAAAGAGCGCCACACGCTTCGGCGTGTACCCGTCACAATGCCCCGCCTCCCGGCTTGCTATTATGCTGTTTGCGCCCGTCATAAATGTAGTGACCGCTTCTTGCGTCGCCCCATCATGCGTCACTCAAACGAATCGTTAGCGGCGAAAGTTTGTTTTAACAAGCACTTGCGGCCTGAGGCCAAGTCTGTTTTCGCCTAAATTCACGTCGGGGCAACCCTTGTCGAGGTATTACCGCCTCGTTCTCGAATTTACTATAGCCGCTCCCTCCACGACAGAAGTAACACCACCTGGAAATTCGTTACAACAAGATATGTTCGGAGCAAGACCAACCTCATCTTGAAGCAGAGGAGGGAACGTGGGGGCTTCTCCATGGTAGCGAAAAGCTGCAAATCTGGTCACAAACCCCCCACATGTAACGCTTTCACCCACAAATAGAAGCCGATGACTCAAGGCACAGGCCCAGTGCTGGTCACACCATTGCTTTTTCTACTAATCGGCTGCGGGGCTACGCACCTCATTCCTTGCGCGTTACTCCCGACTCGACTTCATGGATTGACGGAAATGTGGGGACTTTCAATACTGTGCCAACGGAGACGGTGGAAGCCGTGACGATCCGGCGGCACATGCAAGGAGCCGCCATCGGCGCGGGGATAGGGGCGGTCGTAGGCATCGTGGTCGCTCGTTCAGAAGGCAGTGAGTTCTTTCCTCAATCATTTTACATCGTCCCCATCACGGCAGTAGGGAGCCTTCTCGGCTCCTACTTCGGCAACCCGACGCGCCACGAACTCCGCTGATTTTGTCTACAGCACCTTGCGCAAGAAACGCCCGGTGTGGCTCTCTGAGTGTGCCGCCAGGTCCTCCGGCGTCCCCTCGGCCACGACGAAGCCGCCGCGCCGCCCGCCCTCCGGCCCCAAGTCGATCACGTAGTCGGCGCTTTTGATCACGTCCAGATTGTGCTCGATGAGGATGACCGAGTGGCCCTGCTCCACAAGCGCGTTGAAGGCGCCGAGGAGCTTGCGGATGTCGTTGAAGTGGAGGCCCGTCGTCGGCTCGTCGAAGAGGTAGAGTGTGTGGCCAGAGGCTTTCTTGCCGAGGTGGGCAGCCAGCTTGATGCGCTGCGCCTCGCCCCCGGAAAGCGTGTTGGACGGCTGCCCGAGCGTCAGATAGCCCAGCCCGATATCCTTTAGCACCTGCAACTTATTGACGACCGACGTCACTTCCGAGAAAAAATCGACCGCCTCGTCCACCGTCATGCCGAGGATGTCGTCCACGTTCTTGCCGTCGTAGCGGATCTCCAGCACGTCCTGCTTGTAGCGTCGGCCCTTACACGCCTCGCATTCCAGGTAGAGGTCCGCCAGGAACTGCATCTCGATCTTCACGACGCCCTCGCCCTGGCATGTCTCGCACCGCCCGCCCGGCACGTTGAAGGAGAAGTAGCCTGGCTTGAGGCCCCGGATCTTCGCCTGGTGCGTATTGGCCAGAAGCGCACGGATGGCGTCGAACGCTTTGATGTAGGTGACGGGATTTGAGCGCGGCGTCCGACCGATGGGGCTCTGATCGACCATCTCCACGGACTCGACGAGTTGGTGGCCGCGGATGGCGTCGTGCGCGCCCACGTGCGCCTCGCCGTCGTACTGACCCTTGAGGCGGCGCAGGCCCTCGTAGAGCGTGCTGTGGACGAGCGTCGATTTGCCCGAGCCGCTCACACCCGTCACGCACGTGATCATGCCGAGCGGAAAAGCCACGTCCAGCCGCTTCAGGTTGTGCTGCCGCGCGTTCTCCACCACAATGACCTTATCCTCATCCACCGCCCGCCGGGAGGCCGGCACGTCGATCTGTTTGCGCCCGGCGAGGTAAGCGCCGGTGAGCGAGTCTTCATCCTCAAGAATCTCGTCGTAGGTGCCTTGGAAAATCACCTCGCCGCCGAAGCGCCCGGAGCCGGGACCGAGATCCACCACCTGATTGGCGCGCTGCATCATGGCCGCCTCGTGCTCCACTACGATGACGGTGTTGCCGATGTCGCGGAGGTGCTCAAGGATCTTGATGAGGCGGTCCGTGTCGCGAGGATGCAGGCCGATGGACGGCTCGTCGAGCACGTAGAGGGAGCCCACGAGCGAGGAGCCAAGCGACGTCGCCAGGTTGATGCGCTGGCTCTCGCCGCCCGAAAGCGTTTGCGCCAGCCGGTCCAGCGTGAGATAGTCCAGCCCCACATCGACGAGGTAGCGAAGGCGCTTGCGGATCTCTTCGAGGACGCGCCCGGCCACTTTCTCCTCGAACTCACTGAGGGTCAGGCCATCGAAAAAGGCGCGGGCGTCGAGCGTCGTTAGTTCACACACCTCGCCGATATGCTGGCCGCCCACCTTCACGTAGAGCGCCGCCTTTCGTACCCGGTAGCCGTGGCAGTCCGGGCAGGTGGAATAACCCCGGAAGCGGGCGTGGTAGATG
>JAHEMB010000178.1 GCA_024643915.1 Rhodothermaceae bacterium
CTCCGCGTCGGCCAGAACGAAGGCGGCGTGGGCATACAGGAGGTTGTCGTTCTGCACGTAGGTGAAGCTGAGCGTGTCGTGCACGACGAGGTTCCGTACAAACCACGGCGCCACCACGAGTGCAAACATCCCTGCAAAGATCAGCGCTGGCTTCGCCCTCCACGTCACAACCAGCACGTACGGCACCAGCAACAGCGGCAGGTACAGTACGATGGGCTTCACCAGCGCCGCCATCCCGAGCAGCAACGCCGCCACGCCGAGATCAAAAATTCTAGAGTCAACACCGCGAAAAACGAATTTCCCCTCCTGGATAGGAGGGGTGCCGGCAGGCGGGGTGGTCGATTCGTCCGGCGCGTCGAGGTGCCACCCCTTTGATCCACCACCCCTGTCCCCTCCTGTCCAGGAGGGGAACTTGATCTGGTTGATCGTGACAGACCCAGCCGTTGTCACCGCATCTGAATCGGTAAAAGAAGCACTTGCCCGTCCTCCTGCCTGCATCCCGTGGATGAAAAAAACCACGCTCCAAAGCAACAGCGGTGTGAAGATTGGCTCCGTCACCAATTCTTTGGCATAAAGCAGCCAGCCCAAATCGAGCGCGAAAAGCAGCAGCACGAAGCGGTGCGCGCCTTCTCCCAGGAGGGCCAGCAGCCGCCTGATCCCGAGGAGAATGAATATGACGCCGACAATATTCCAAAGGATCGGAAAGAGAAAATTCCCCTTGCCGAAGACCGCGTAGTTGGCGGCGATGAAAAGCGGATAGCCGGGCGGGCGAAAGAGGTCGCTGAATTCGTGAAAGGGCGGGTAGGCATAGTCGCCCGTTTCCAACCAGTGCAGAGCCAGCCCCTCATACAGCGCCGAGTCACCGTTGAACATCCGAGACTGGTCGGGATAGACGAGAACGATGAGGAGGACGCGGCTGAGAACGAGAAAGACGAGAATGGAGGAAAGAAAGAAAGGAGGAATGGATGAGTGCGTATCCTTCGTTTTCGACCTCTTTAACATTTTCGGCGTGTCGGCCTGGCGGCTCGTCCACTCTTCCATTCTTTCACTCCTCCACACCTTTTAAGCCATCACCTTGCGCCGCCCGTCCCTCGCCGGGATCGTCTTGCCCGAGGCCCGGGCGACTTCGTCGAGGAACGTGTCGAAGAGGTAGTGGCTGTCGTGCGGGCCGGGCGAGGCTTCGGGGTGGTATTGCACCGAGAGGCCGGTGAACTGCTTGAAGCGCAGGCCCTCCACCGTCCGGTCGTTCAGGTTGAGGTGCGTCACCTCCGCGACCGCCGCGTCCACCGCTTCCTCCTTCACGGCAAAGCCGTGGTTCTGTGTCGTTACCTCCACGTGGCCCGTTTCGAGGTTTTTGACCGGGTGATTGGCGCCCCGATGGCCGACGTACATCTTGTATACGTCGATCCCTTGAGCAAGAGCCATAAGCTGGTGCCCCAGACAGATGCCGAAGAGCGGCAACCCTTTCTGCTCGGCCTGCTTCACCATCTCGATAGCGCCCGGCATGGCGCGCGGATCGCCGGGGCCGTTGGAGAGGAAGAGGCCGTCAGGCTGCCAAGCCAGCACGTCGTCGAGGGGCGTGGCGGCAGGGTAGACGCGGACCGTGCAGCCGCGCGCCTCGAACGAACGGAGGATGTTTTTCTTGACGCCGAAGTCGTACACGGCGATGCGCGGGCCGTCGCCCGCGGCATAATCGTAGGCCGCCTCAACCGTGACGCGGGAGGCCAGCTCCAGCCCATCCATCGAGGGCCATTGCCGCGCTTTTTCTACCAGGCTCTCATCGTCCAGATCAACTGACGAGATGACGGCGTTCATGACGCCTTTCGCGCGGATATGCCGCACGAGCCGACGTGTATCCACCCCCGAGATGCCGACGAGCTTGTGCCGGCTCATAAAGCTCGCAAGCGACTCGTCCGCCTGCATGTTCGAGTAGCGATGGGTAAAGGAACGTACCACGAGGCCGGCCACCATCGGGCGGGCCGCCTCCATGTCCGCATCCATCGCGCCGTAGTTGCCGATGTGGGGATAGGTCATCATCATGATCTGCCCGTGGTACGACGGATCGGTCAGGATCTCCTGGTACCCTGTGATGCTCGTGTTGAAACACAACTCTCCCCCCGTCTCGCCCCGGTGCCCGATGGCCTCGCCGGTGACGACGGTGCCGTCTTCGAGGGCCAGCTTGCAGGGCGGTACTTCCGTGCGGTTCAGATTCGGCATGGCATCGAGAACTGGTGTACAGGATGTTGGTACGCCGCGATACAAAAAAACCTCCCCGAAAACGGGAAGGTCAGCCCTCGTGGGCGGCATCGGCAAGGGGACGGTATCGCAAAACGTCAGGCGTTGGCACGTACCGGTGCGGCTTTTGAAGATCGACGGTTAGACCAGAGGCCGGAGGGCTTGTTCCAAAAATACGCACGCGCGGCGCGGCGCACAATCGCTTTTTCAAGAGGACTTTGTAAAGGAACTGCTTCCAACCGATGGAGGATGGAGGATCGAAGATGGAGGATAGCGGGAGGCTGCCTTCGCTCCTTCCCTTCCTGTAGCATGCTCTATCCGTCCTTCCTCCATCCGTCCATCCCTGAGCCTCCTTCGAACCGGCCCCGCAAAAGCTGGTAGAAGGCCCCACCGGCGGCCCTTTTTGGCGAACCACGCCGGTCCTCGAACGATTCACCCTTTTCTGATGTACCCGGGCGTGCATCTTTGCGTACCATGGACACGCTTTTAAGGTAACCCCTCGTGCCCCATTCGCGCCCAAACGACCTCCGGCGGAACTATCAGATCCGCGTGCTGGGCAGCCTGGCCGCCAGCCTGCTGCTGCTCATTGCCCTCGTGCGCCTATGGCCCATCATGGAGGACGCGTCGGACGATCGGGTTTACGTGACGCAGGAACGCGAGGTGATCCAAATGGAGGAGGTGCGGCCCACGAGCCACTCGGCCCCGCAGGCGCCCCCGCCCCCCGCGCCCCTTCCCCCCATCGAGGTACCCGACGACGAGCTGATCGAGCAGGAGATCGACCTGAGCGACCATGCCCTCACGGTAGACGCGCCCGGCATCGACCTGACCGACCTGGAGATGCCCCCAGCCGAAGGTGAGCCGACCTCGGGCGGCGAGGTGGTGGAGGTCGGGCCGAAGCTGGTCCGTTTCGTCGAGCCGGAATACACGCGCGAGGCCCGCAAGAAAAAGGTGCGCGCCGAGTTGGTGGTGGAGGTACTGATCGACGAGCGGGGGCGGGTGCTCGACGCCGAGATTACAGAGCGCTTTCTACTAGGCAAAGACCGGGCCGATAAGACGCCCGTGCCGCAGGTGGGCTTCGGCCTGGAAGAGGCCGCCCGCGCCGCCGCCGAGCGCTCGATGTTCCGCCCCGCCCGGCGCAACGGGCAAGCCGTCCGCAGCTACTCCACGCTCAGCTTTGCCTTCGGGGTGTAGCGCCGCTTATGAGCTTTCTGTTGACAGCACGACGCTCGCCTCGCGTACGCGTCTTAGCAGTACCTCGAAGCGTGGCTCGTTGCGCAGACCGTCGAGGAACCAGTCGTGCCGGGCTAGAAACGGGTAGTTCAGCATCCCGAGTTCGATTTCGTGCTCCAGCCAGTAGAGGGCTTTCTCCTTCTCGCCTGCAAGGGCGTAACAATGCGCGAGTTCGCGCGCGAACATTTCGCTGCCCTGCGCCGCGGCCTCGAACGCCGGTGTGATGGCGCGTACCGCCTCGCCTGCCTCGCCTTGCACGGCGTGTGCGAGGGATCGCGCATACGACCCGAAGGCTGTGCCGGGAAAATGATCGGCGGCGGCGTGCAGCACCTCCACGGCTTCGTTGAGGCGGCGGTCGTAAGCCAGCGCCCATCCGTAAAACACCGCGCCGAACGGGCTATCGGGCTCCAGCTCGTAATAGCGGCGGTAGGGTTCCACTGCGTCGGCGAAGCGCCCCTCCAGCACGGCCACGAAGCCCGGCAGGGCCTGCGTGAGCGGGGTGAGCGGATCGAGTTCGATGGCTCGGTCGAAAGCTGCCAGCGCGTCTCCGTTGCGCCCGGCGTGTGCATAGACGTAGCCCAACAGGATGAGGGTGTCAGGGTCGTCCGGCGCGAGAGCATGGGCGCGCTCGCCCTCACGTATGGCCCCCCGCAGGTCCCCCCGGAAGAGTGCCACAAAGGCTTTTAGCCAATGACCGCGCGCCGCATCTGGATTGAGCGCAAAAATCTTTTCGGTCAACTCCTCGATGCGCGCCAGGGCGCCGGCGTCCGGGTCGATGCCCGCGTCGAGGTACATGGCGGTGATGTGACCGAGCGTGCCGAAGAGCAATTCGTTGTCCCCGACAATAGCGAGGGCTGCCTCGATGTACCGCTTCGCACGTTTCAGCCCCTCGCGTGTGAAACGCCAGGCCTCGTAGCGTGCCCGCAGGTAGGATTCGTACGCGTGCATGTCCGGGATCTGGTGATCCGCCAGCGCGCGGGCCTCGCCCGGCGAGAGGCGGATCCGCAACGCCTCTACGATAGCGCGCGCGACCTGCTCTTGCATCTCGAATACGTCCCCGACCGCCCCGTCGAACTTACGCGCCCAGAGGTGGTCGTCCTGGTGTGCGTCAATAAGTTGGGCGGAGATGCGAAGGGCGGTGCCAGCCTTGCGTACGCTGCCTTCCAGCACGTAGCGCACCTCCAGTTCGCGCGCCATCGTACGCACATCCTTGTCGCTTCCCTTGAGCCGCATCGCCGAGGTGCGTGAGATCACGCGGAGGGCGCGGATGTGCGAGAGGTCGGTGATGACTTCCTCCGTCAACCCGTCGCTAAAGTATTCATTGTCCGGGTCCGGGCTGATGTTGACGAAGGGCAATACGACGATACCGGTGCGCTCCTGGGCTATCAAGGATTCGCCTTTACTGCCCGGTGAGGCCAGCGCGCGGAGGTCGGAAAGCAACGTCTCGGCACGTGCGTAGCGCAGGGAAGGATCTTTCGCCAGGCACCGGCCCACTACGCGCGCCAGCAGCGACGGCACCTCGGGCCGGAGCCGCTCTATGGGCGGCGAGGCGTCCTGGCGGATGGCGGCCACCACCGCCTCCGCCTCGCCCCGGAAGGGCCGTGCCCCGGTGAGCATCTCGTAGAGCACCACCCCGAGGGACCAGAGGTCCGTGCGCTCATCGACGGCCTCACCACGTGTCTGCTCGGGGCTCATGTACGCCACCGTCCCGAGCCGCGTGCCTTCCCGCGTCAAGGCAACGCCGGCTACCTTGGCGATCCCAAAGTCGACGATCTTCACGACGCCTTCCGGCGTGACGATCACGTTGGCCGGCTTGACGTCACGATGGATGATGCCTTGGCGGTGGGCCGCCGCCAGCCCGTCGGCGATCTGCGCGGCCAAGTCGAGCGCCTCGGCGATGGACAGGGGGCCGCGTTCGATGCGTGTTTGTAGCGTCTCGCCTGCTACGAAGGCCATCGCGATAAAGAGCCGTCCGTCGGCTGCCTCTCCGATCTCATAGATGGTGGCGATATGGGGGTGATCGAGGGCAGCGGCGGCGCGCGCCTCGCTTTTCAAACGTGCCCGTGCGGCAGGATCAGCCGTGAGCGGTGCGGGGAGAAACTTGAGCGCCACGAGCCGGCCTAGCGACAGGTCGCGGGCTTTGAAGACCTCGCCCATACCCCCGCCGCCGAGATGAGCGAGGATTTCGTACTGCCCCGCTACGGGCTCCTGGGGCAGCGTCGCCTCCGAAAGAGCACTGAACGCCGCCGGCAGGATGCGTGCAGCGAGGCGTTCGAGGTAGTCCGGCGTGGCTGCGTGGGAAGCCAGGAGGGTAGTGAGTTGGGCGTGCATTGCAGGGTCGTCGCCGCAGGCGTCGGCGAGGAAGGTGGCACGCTCGTCGGGCGGCAGGGCGGCTGCGCGCTCGAAAAGCTCGGCGAGCCGGTCCCGGTCCAGCGGGGTAGGCCCGTCGCTCATGTCTGGGACTCCATCTCGCCTTGCAACCACGCCTGCGCCATTGCCCAGTCTCGCTTGACCGTTCGCGGCGAAATATCGAGCGCCGCCGCCGTCTCTTCCACCGTCAGGCCCCCGAAAAACCGGCATTCGACGATCTTGCTCTGACGCGGATCACTCTTTTCGAGCCGACGAAGGGCGTCGTCGAGCGCCAGGAGCGTGTGTGCCTGCTCCTCGGAAAAGACGACCTGCCGGCCCGCCCCCATCGCCTCATCGAGCGGGAGGTGCTCGGCCCCGCCGCCCCGTTTCTGCGTGCGCCGGTCGCGGGCGTAGTTGCAGAGGATGTGGCGCATCGCCTTGGCCGCGAGGGCGAAGAAATGTGCGCGGCTCTCCACCTCCAGGGGCGCCGGCCCGACCAGCTTGAGGTATGCCTCATTAACGAGGGCCGTGGTGTTGAGCGTGTAGTTGCCCTGCCAGTACCGCCGCTGCCGGTGGGCGAGCCCCTTCAGCTCGTCGTAGACGAGGGGGAAGAGGGCGTCGAGGGCATCGTAGTTGCCGGCCTGCAACGCCTCCAAAAGCCGCGTAACGGTCGTTTGCGTCTGCTCTGCACCCATGGTACTGCTCCCCACACTCCACGAAGACGAGCGGCGCCGGGCCAGAGAAGCGGCGCCTAGGCCAGCAATATACGTGTGGTTAGCGGCAACGGCAACGCGCACAGACGGGGCGCGCATCGCCTCGTGGCCCCGTTTTCTTGCAAGGCGTGTAGGGGTGGATAGAGGCCGTCAGCGGACGGGAGGGACAGCGTGTCCCGCGCCTCGATCACTCACTCAACCATGCCGGCACCCCCGGCGCACGGAGGACCTCATGAAAACGCTTCAAGCAAGACTCGGAACGATGACCCTGTTGCTCCTCGGCCTTGCCCTCATGGCCTGCCAGGAGAACCCCATCGACGCGGACGAAGGCCCGGCGGTCCTGGTAAGCACCGCTTCGTCTGGTGGCGCGGCAAAGACGTTCGCCGTCTCCGGCAGCGCGGTGCATTACTTTTCCAAAGCTATCGTCCATTCCCAGGAGCAAACCGCAAACGGGAAGATCCAGAAAAGCACCGACTACATCGAGCTGACCGGGGACCTGAGCGGATTT
>JAHEMB010000179.1 GCA_024643915.1 Rhodothermaceae bacterium
ACGCGGCCCACCTCGATCTCGCGGCTGTCGAGCACGATGTCGAACTGAAGGGCATGGACGGCTCCGGTGAGCGCGCCTACCTGGAGGGGGAGTTCGAAACTGCCTGTGGCCTTTTCTTCGATGAAGCCCCACTGAAGGGCGGCGACCGGTGGAGACGCCTCGCTAGGCTCGCAGGTCGGGTCCGTGGCGAAGCAGGGGAGGAGGCCGTCGAGGTGCTGCAAAATGAGCGCGCCGTCGTAGGGGGTGACGGAGCCGTTGCCGGAGACCTCGGCCGCCACCGTCTCATTGAGCGGGGCGATGCCGGCCCAGTGGCGCAGTGTCAGGGAGGCGTCGGCATCGGTGATCTCGAAGTCGCCGGAGGCGTCGCCCAGCAGGAAAGGAGAGGAGAGGATGCGGAAGATCGTCCCTACCTCTGGCATCGTCTGGTTGTACTGGCGGGTCGTCACGTTGCCGCCGTCGAGGTTGACGAAGACGATGCGGCCCATTATCTCACGGCTCACCTCTACGTCTACGAAGCTGCCCGTGCCGCCGTCGCTGGGGTGGCCGTTCCTCCCGAGCGGGAGCGCGAGGGCTTTCTGCTCCCACGCCCGGTAGCCGGCCTCGCCGGGCGAACGGTCGAGGGGGCGCATGAAGAAGATCCAATCGGTCTCTGGGTCGTCCGTGCCGGGCGAGACGGTGTGGTCGAAGTGTTGGAGGTTCCATCCGTCGTTGTCCCAGTCCACGATGAAAGGGATCATCCGGTAATCGTCGGCCGGGTCATCCGGCGTCGTGCCAATGTTCCACAGTTCGAAGGGGACGGGGAGGATGTCGCCGTCCTGGATGGCGAAGGCGTCATAGCCGTAGCTGCCTTCGGCGGTGAACCGGATCTCGAAGCCGTCCGGCACCACCTCGGCGAGGCCGCCCCGAATGGAGCGTGTGAGGAAGTCGGAGAAGTTGGTGTGCGCCCCCGTGCGGTTGCCGGTGTGGAGCACCCACACGCCCGGCCCGACCTGCTGCTGAGCCCCCGGCGGCTCCGGCACGGGGAAACCGTCGAAGCCGGCGGCGCCGCCGGTGGGGGCCGGCAAGGGCCCGTCTCCATTGGCGACGACCTGGAACGAGACGAAGCCGTAGGACACGGCGTTTGCTACCCGGGCGAGGAGGGGGAGGCTGTCTTCGGGGCCTTCGCTGAGTGCGAACGGAATGAGGAGGAGGGTGCTAAATAAAAGGACTGCAAGGAACGGTGCTGCTTTCTTCATGCCGTGCGCCTCCACATATCAGGGTGATGCCGGTCGCCTTGCGCAGGGTACAGGCGTGCCGCCTACAGAATCGTGGAGGGCCGGTACGAAAGGCTGTCGCAGAGGAGCAAGGCTCTCCTCCAAATCTCCCTTCTCGCTCGTATCTCGTCGGAGGTGTGTCCCGAACAGCAAAGCCCGGCCCTGTTTCATCCCTTCGTTCCATGCCGCAGGATCTGCGGAAAAGAAAATATCCGCCTGTGCGCAGCCGAGAGCTTTAGCCGGCCACTTCGGCCGGCGCGGGCTCAGAAGAAGCCCGGGCCGGCGGTGGGGGAGCGGCGGTGAGCGCCCGTTTGATTGAGTATACGAGGAGCGCCATCAGCACGACTTCGACGCCTTTCTGCGTGATGAGGCCGGCCACGGCGCCGGCCAAGCCAAACCAATAGATGAGTGTGACGCTGAGGGTGAGTGCAGCCACCGTGCTGCCCACGTAGGCCCAGAAAACCTTGTCGGGCCGTTCGAGCGCCCGCAGCCCCGCGCCCAGCACGTTCACCACGCTCGCCATGACGGGGAGAGCGCCAATGAGCCAGAGGAGAGTCGCGTACTGGGTGTACTGGCCGTCATAGAGCCAGCCGATGAGGAGTTCGCCGCCCACGCCCAGCGCCAGCCAGTAGAGTCCCGTGCCGAGGACCAGGAGGCCGCTGGCCGTCAGGATGTGGGCGCCCAGGCGCCCCCCGTCGCGTGCCCGGACGAACGTGGGCAGCAGCAGGAGGGTGAGCGCCCCGTTGATGTGGGCCATAGGCATGATGAGGTTGAGCAGGGCCTTCAGGGCACCGCTGCCTTCGAGCCCTACCCAGATCGGTAAAAGGAGGAAGGGGAGGTTGCCGGGCAGCCATTTCAGCACGCCTGTGGAAGCGGCCCAGCGCCCGTAGATCCAGTGCTCGCGCGCCACCTCGCGCAGCAACGCTGGTTCGTGCCGGGCCAAGGGGCTGACCCCGAGGCGGAAGAGCAGCCACGCGGCGGCCACGAGGCTCGCCAACGCCATCAGGCCGAGCGCCGAAGCCGCCGTCAGTTGGGCGCTCTGATAAAGCACGAAGCAGCCCGCCAGCACCAGGAGCGCGTAGATGAGGCCGCCCGTGGCCGACCATTGCGGCTTCAGGCGGACGTAGCACGCCTCGCGCGCCAGCCACAGCAGCAGGATGAAAGGCTGCGCGAGGGCCAGGGCCAGAAGATCCACGCCCAGTTTCTCCGCGCCGAAGAGCAGGCAGCCAGCGCCCCCCAGCCCCAACGCCACCCCGCCTAGCAGGGAGAATCCCACGTGCCCGCGCAGGAGCACGCCGAGGTATTGCGGCAGGCGGGCCAGGTAGCGCCCCGAGCCGAACACCAGCATGGGCTCGTTGAAGAAGCCCGATTGCAGCAGCCCCAGCAGCAGGAACAGCCCGTAGGCCACGGCAAAGGCGCCGTATTCTTCCGGCAGCATCCAACGCGCCAGCAGCACGTTCAGCACGAAGTTGGAGCCGGCGAAGAGACCCTGGTCGAGCACCGTGGTGGAGCCCTTACGGAGCCACGGAAGGCCCTGCTCTACCCAGCGCGGCATCTGTCGGAAGAGGCGCTTCACGTCGGTCGGGGTCTCGGGCTAATGCTTGAGGATGAGATAGGCAGGACGTGAAGCGTGATGCGTGAGGGTGGCTGCCTTCAACTTTCCGTTCTCTGCCCCCCGCTTCTCACGGGGTTACCGGCAGGGCGTCTCGGTCGGGGGCTTTGGAGAGGGGGCGCGGCGTGGAGCGGACGCCGGCGGCGGGCTGAAACAGGCCGGCGTCCCGTTGCAAGGTTTGTGTGAGGCGGTCGGCCACCTCACTCCAGGCAAGCCGGGCCGCGAGGGCGCGGGTGTTTTGACGTAAATGCGCAAGGTGCTGCCGGTCGGCCAGGGCCAGGAGGGCGTCGGCCACCGCCCCGGCATCGTCAGCATCGCCCACCAGGAGACCAGCTTCGCTCTCTTCGACGATCTCGCCGAAGTTCGTCTCGCGGCTAACCAGGATGGGGGTGCCGAGAAAGATGGACTCGCGCAGGGCGCGGGGCGAGCCGTCCCAGGGGGAAAGCAGGAGGGAGGCGTCGGCGTCGCGGAGGGGGGTGAGGCTGCCTGGCTCGTAGCGACCCGGCAGCAGCACGTACACGAGGTCTTCGAGGCCGTGCTTCTGGGCGAAGCGCGCGGCCTGCCCAGCGCCGCCCCGGTAGTCGGGCCCGCACAGGAAGAGGCGGAAGGGCAGCGCCGCCGGGCCCAGCCGCTCGCGCACTTGGCGCACGCCCGCCAACAGACGGTCCAGTCCCTTGTAGTACCAGTCCAGGCGGCTCCACACGATCAGGTTGGGCGTGTTGTCGGCGCAGCCCAGCACCTCGCGGAAGAAGTGGCGGTCGTCGTCCAGTCCGGTCAGGGCGTCGATGCCCCAGGGCATGGTGATGAAGTCCTCGGGCGGGCGCGGATAGATCGTGTTGAACTGGCGCTGCTCCTCGCTCGAAAGGACGACGATGCGGTTGCTGAGACGCACGAGCCGCCGGCCCAACGTATTCAGGTAGAGCTTTTTCTTGTGCGGGCTGAGGCGGTCGGCGAGACGCTGGAGGAGGTGGTCGCTGTTCTCCTCGGCGTTTTCGAGCAGGCGCACGTCGCAGCCCTGCGTGAACACCTTGCCGCGCAGCATAACGTCCCACACCTGCGCCAGCGGGTGCAGCAACACCGGCACCCCGCGTTTCCGGGCGAAATGGGCCACCGGCATATTCGCTGAAAGGAAGAAGCCGACGATGATCACCACGTCGGGTCGGTCCTCGTCGATCCACGTAGGGAGCTGGTGGAGGAGGCTGCGAAGGGTGCGGTAGCGCCGGCACCGCACCGTTTCGAGTGCAGGATAATCCGCTGCGTACGCCTTGCCCCACAGAGCTACGTCATGACGGGCAGAAAGGGCCTGGGCCAGGTTGCGGATGCCGACAGGTGCGCCGCCGGGCTCGAAGGCGTCTTCATAAAAAAGAGCAATGCGCATGCGTTGACGTTGGGGCAGGTTTCGCCCTCGAGGATGAGGGGTGCGCAGGGATACGATTTTCGGTATCGGCACGTCTTGATGTGTGCTTAACGAGGGGGAGGGCGAGCGATCAGCGTCGTCTCTTTCCTCGTTGCAAGTCCGGCGTCTTGCGTAATCGAAACAGCCGGTTGATCAGGAGGGCGCAGGGATAATCCGCTCTGCATTTTGGGCGGGAGTGGCGCCGCCGCGCCGCCTTTAGGAGAGTGTTGCAGCACCTGCCGGTACAGGGCCAGGTGTTTCGCCACCACGCGCTCGGTCGAGAAGAATCCCTCCATCCGAGCCTGATGCTGGCGGGCCGCTTGATGAAGCGCCTCAAGACGCGCAGCAAAATCGATCATCGCCTCGGCGGCGGCTGCCGCGTCGTGCGGTACCACGCAGACGTGGGGGAGGGCCGCGATCTCGGGATACGTGGCGAGCCCTGTGCCTTTGCTCACGATCACCGGGCGGCTCGCCAGAAGGGCCTCGACGACGGTCAGGGGGAAGCCCTCGTGGCGCGAGAGCTGAATATACACACCCGTCCGATGCAGCGCAGCCGGGATCTCGGAGGCCGGCACCGGGCCTGTAAAATCGACGTGCGACGCCACGCCGCGTACGGCGGCCAGCCCTTCGAGCACCTCCCGGCTTTTTCCCTGCCCGGGGCCGATCAGTTGCAGGCGTAACAGCTTATTGGGGCGCGCCTCAACCGCCCGTGCAAAGGCTTCGATGAGCAGGTCCAGCCCCTTCGTGAAAACGTCCAGGCGGCCGACGAACGTGAAGGTAACTGGCCCCTCCTGCGGGGTTGCCGCCGGTGGGGCGAGCCAGCACGCCGGGTCGATGCCGTGCGGAATACAAGCGACAGGGCAATCCGGCAGCAGGCGTTCGAGGAGAGTGCCCTCGGTAGGGCTAAGGGCGTGCAGCGCGGCGATGCGCCGATACAAAAAACGTTTCTCCAGAAGGAAATAGAGCTTCTTCAGGCGCTTGCTGCCCTTCTCGAAAACGAGGGGGTGCAGGCTGCCGTGCGGACTCAGCACGAGGGGGGCGTCGAAGAGGCGCGGCGCGTGGAGGTTGTCCGGCAGGAAGGCGCCGTGGACGTGGACGAGGTCAGGCGTGCAGGCTACGAGGCGTTGCGCGTCCGAGGGCGCTATAAAGCGCGGCATCCGGTCGCCGAGGCGTAGTGGATCGCGAAAGGCCCAGGTCAGCAACTCGAAACCCTGTGCCGCCGGGGACGGCGCGTCCTCCAAGTGGGCCGCCGCCACCGTCACCCGAAGGCCCCGCTCGGCCTGAGCCGCCGCCAGGCCGGCCACCGCGTTTGCCACGCCGCCGCCGTCCAGGAAGTTGGGATACCAGTGGAGGACGTGCATCAGTAGGTGTAGTCCAGCGGCGAGACGAGGCGGGCGAGCGGCGCGGGCGCCTTCTCCTGCCAGAAGCCTACGAGGTCCCAGGCACCCGCCACCTGGTCTTTGAGTGCCTGCACCTCGCCGGTGGTGACGAAGAAGCGGGGCACGGAGAAGGGCGAATCGGTAGGGAGGACGCGGCGGAAAAGGACAGCGGCGGCCTGCTCGTAGCCGGCTTCCTCCGCCAGCCGCATTGTCTCGCTCGTAAAGTGCCGGTCGGGTTTGCCGAAAGGATAAGCCATCGTCGTGATCGCTTCGCCGAGGCGCTGTGTGAGGCCGTCCTTGGCGCGCTGCAACTCGGCCAGGGCGGCGGCGGGGCCGAGGCGCGCCAGGTTGGGATGGCTGTACGTGTGGGCGCCGAACGCCTGACCGGCGTAGCGCATCTCCTCCACCTGCGCCCACGTCAGGGGGCGGATCTCCTCGGCGGGGGCCTGGCGAAGGGTGCAGAAACGCGCCGTCACAGCAGGATCGTCTTCGAGGAGGCCCAGCGTCAGGAAAAAGGTAGCGGACAGGCCGTGTTGCTGGAGCAGGGGAAATGCGTGCTCGTAATTGTCGGCGTAACCGTCATCGAAGGTGAGGGCCACGGCGGGGCGGGTGCTCGTGCGGGTGCGGGCCGCCGCTAGGGTTTCTTCGAAGGGGATCACGTCGCAGTGCGCCTTCAGCCACGCCAAGTGCTGCTCGAACTGCGCCGGGGTGACGGAGGCGAACGGTTTTGTTGGGTGGACGGCGTGGTAGCACAGCACCACCACGCGTCCGCCAGGGCGGCGGCGGCTATACCACCGTCCTCCCTGCACCACCGCTCGTTTAAGCGTCTGTTTCAAAAGGGTCAGAACCTGGAGATCACCTGCATGCACGTGCGCCGAAGGTTGAGCGAGGTTGCGAGAACGCGACGGAGCACGGGATTCGACGTCAGGTACAGAATGTTCTCTTTCACCACCTCGCCACCGAACGATTCTTTGAACCGTGTGATGGCGTAACGAGGCGAGGCCCGGTCAAGGTCCACGCCTCCGAAATCATAGCAAGGTACACCCTGTGCTTTATAATATTTCATCTCCTGCCAGATCATGGCTCGGTTGAGGGGGCCGATGAGTGGCTTGAGGCCGGGGTAGTCGCGGTCGGCAGTGGCACCCATCAGGGCGCGCGCGCGGCGCGGTTCGTCCACAGCGATCACGTCGGCGGCGATGGCCCGGTCACCGTGCCAAATCACGAACACGTCGCAGAAGGTGATGATCTGTTGCCACTCGTCCTCTTTCAGCGGAGGTCGGTACCTCGTCTGGACGACGAAGTCGCGTAAAAGGGTGAAGGCGTCGTCGTAATCTTCGTTACGGGTGAGTCGGAAGCCCAGTTTGTCGGCTTTGCGAATGTAGCGG
>JAHEMB010000180.1:0-3234 GCA_024643915.1 Rhodothermaceae bacterium
AGGATGGTGGCGTCGACGCCGGTGAGCTCGCGCGTGTGAGGAAAAAGACGAGCAGGTAAACGCCGACGAGGAGGAAGATAAAGTGCGACGACGGCCAGATGACTTTCCGCAGCAGCCCTGGCAGGTCGTCGATTTGCGGGATGGGATTCGTGTAGGAGATCAGGTAGCCCGGCATCCCCCCGAAAGCGTTGGGATTCCAGAGCGCCTGCTCCCCCGTCCCTTCCTCGTACTGGAACTGCGCCTCCGCCATCGACCGCCACTTCACTGTGTCGCCCCCGGCGAGGGTGCCGTCGCCGAAGTGCACGGGCGCGAAGAAGCTGAACGAGAGCAGGAGCAGGAAGCCCAGACACACGAGGTGCTGCGCCCGGTCGCTCAACCGTTCCACGATCCCTGCCCCGGCAGGCGCCTCGGCCACGGACGGCTTGCTGCCTTTTCTACGGCCCCTGTTCTTCTTCGCCACTGCCAAATTGGGATTTGAGATTTAGGATTTGCGAGCGGGCGGAAAGGCAAGCTTACAAGCCAACTGCCGCCTCTAATTTAACCCAAGTTGTTTGCGATCGTGTAGGCGCTTCGTTTGAGGCGATGCGGAGACGCGGGGATGGGGTTACGCGGTGAAAAAGCAGATCGCCGCGTCCCCGTGTCTCCCCCTCTCCGCGTCTTCCTGAGTGGGGCACAACTTGGGTTGATTTACTCGATCACCTTCGGGACGCGGAAATGCTTGCCGTCGGCGTCGGGGGCGTTTTGCAGGGCCTCGTCGCGGGAGATGCGGGCGCGCGCCGTGTCCTCTCTGGTGATGTTATGGAGATCGAGCACGTGCGACATGGGCGGCACCCCCGCCGTGTCGAGCTCGCCGAGCTGGTCCATGTACCCGAGGATGCGGCTCATCTCCTCGGCAAGACGCGCTTCCTCCTCCTCGGAAAAACGCAGCCGCGCCAGGCGGGCAATGTAGCGAACCTCGTCAATCGAAACGGCCATGCTTTTCTCGAACGGAAGGAGATGATTGGAGTCGCTTTGATGACATCGGAAACGTAAAATCGCAGATTCCCGCAGGAAACGTGAAGCTGAGGGTGCCCTGCTGGAACGTCTCAGCGAAGCATCCTCACGTTTCACGTATCACGTTTCAAATTTCCCGCCTCCAATCCAATATCGCCACGAACGGTTCATCGGGCCAGAGGGCACGGGCCATTCTTTATCCGATCTTCAGCGAAACGCGGGCGGCCTCCCCGGCCAGTTCGGCTTCCCACTGCGCCCGCACTTGCGCCATGATCTCGGGCAGGTCGCCGCGCCGCTTGCCTTCCATCGCGATCGGCTCGCCCACGACGATGCGGACCCTACCGGGGCGCGCCGTGTAGTGCCGCTCGTCTACCAGGCGGTAGGCATCTACCACGGTGACGGGCACGAGCGGCACGCCGGCTTCTACGGCCACGAGAAACGCCCCGCGCTGCAACGGATAGATGAAGGGCGAAAACGTCCGCATCCCCTCGGCGAAGACCAGGACGGAGTTGCCCCCCCGGATACGCTCCCCCGCCTCCCTGACGCTCTCGATGGCTTTGCGCGGCGTGCTCTTGTCGACGAAGATGGAGGCCGATTGGCGGAGGGCGAAGCCGAGCATCGGCACGCGCGCCAGCTCCGCCTTGGCGATGAAGCCGAACGGATACGGCAGCCCCGCCGCCAGGGCGAGGATATCGACGAGGTTTTGGTGGTTCGAGACGAAGACGTAGGGTTGGGAAGGATCGAGCGCCGTGTGCTCTTCGACCTCCACCCGGATGAGTGCGCCGCCCAGGATCATCCCCCCCCAGAGCCGCGCCCAGCGCTTGAAATTGCGCGCGGTCGGATCGAAGGCATGGCCGACAACCTGCGCGATGCTCATCGGCACCGTCGCCAGCCCGCTCACCAGGGACATCCACCCGAACCACAGCCGCGTCCCGAGGGACGGTAGAGGCACCCCCGCGATAGGCGGCGCCTTGAGGGGATCGGCAGGCAGCGGCGCCTTCTCCGGCACGTCAGTTACAGACTGGCTCACAGGTAAAACGGACTGTTTGCGTTTCAAATCTCGATGCTTTTCTACCCCAAGGTACGCTATCCGGTTCAACGGATGCGGCCTACCGCTAGACATTCTTCCTACCTCCCCCAACGCCCGCTGACAATTTTTGACGTTTCTTTTCGCAGGTGCTTCGTACACTCATTGCTGCATGAAAGTATAACCGCCCCCTCGATTCTCGCCACCCACTCCACATTCGTCACTCCGCACTCACCATGTCCTCCCTCCGAAAGAGCGGCCTGCTGTTCTTCGCCGCCGTGCTGGTGGCGGCGCTCGTGTACGTGGCGCATGAGGTGCAGTCCCTCTCGGCCAACGAGGCGATGCTGGAGGAAGCCTATGACAGGCAGCTCGAAGCCATCCTTTACTCGGTCAACCAGCACGCCTGGGACGTGGCCAATAGCTGGGCAAACACCTACGAGGCGTACCTCCTCGAAACGCAACGAATTGGGGGGCTGAGCCCCTTCTTCGAGGAGGTGCCTACGGTAGAGGCGCTTTTCCTGGCCGACACCCTTGGGCGCGTGACGTTGGGCTTCAGCACCAGCGCAGACGCCGTCCCTCTGGAGGGGTCGTGGGGCAAGCATCGGACCGATGAAGTGGAGGCCATCATTGGCCGACTGCTCGAACGCAAGCGCGCCGGCTACCGCCAACTGTACCCCGTCGTGCTCGATCAGGACGAGACGCGCGCCACCATCGCCCTCCTCTTCGTGCCCGAGCATTCGACGGACGAGCCGCGCGTGGCCGCCATGATTTTCACGTCGGAGAAGTTCATCGACGACGTGCTCAAGCCGAAAATGCGGGAGGTGGCACGGGAGAAGTTCGTCGTCACCCTCAGCCGGGCGGCCAGCGGCGAGCAGGTCTTCACCACCGGGGCGGCGGCGGCGGCGGAAGCGCGCCAGCAGCGGCAGCTCTGGCTCTTCCCGGACTATGTCGTCGGCATCCGGTCGCCGGGCGAGAGCCTCGACACACTCCTGCGGGCGCGGTTTTACCGGAGCCTGGGCCTCATCGGGCTCCTCACCGTCGTGCTTTTCGGCGGCGCGTTCATCGTTTACCGCAACGTGCGGCGGCAGGTGGAACTGGCCCGCATGAAATCAACGTTTGTCTCGAACGTCTCGCACGAGTTGCGCACGCCCCTCGCCCTCATCCGCATGTTCGCCGAAACGCTCGAAATGGGGAGGGTCCGCTCCGACGAACAG
>JAHEMB010000180.1:3244-7021 GCA_024643915.1 Rhodothermaceae bacterium
GCCTCGTCAACAACATCCTCAACTTCTCCCGCATCGAGGCCGGGCAGAAAACCTACGCCGCCGAGCCCGTGGCGCTCAATGAGGTGGTGCGCGGCGTGCTGGACGCCTACGCCTTCAACCTCAAGAACCACGGCTTCGAAACCATCCTCCGCCTGCACGATCCCCTCCCCCCCCTCCGGGGCGACGGCGAGGCACTCGCCGAGGCGCTCATTAATCTGCTCGACAATGCAGTGAAGTACAGCAAAGACGAGCAGCACGTCGAGATCAGCACGGGCGTGGCCGACGGACAGGTTTTCGTGGAAGTGGCCGACCAGGGCATCGGCATCCCGCCCGAGGAGCAGCGCAAGATCTTCGAGCAGTTCTACCGCGTCTCGAACGGGCTGGTGCACGACACGCAGGGGACGGGGCTGGGGCTGGCGCTCGTCCGGCACATTGCCGAGGCGCACGGCGGCGCTGTCAGCGTCCGCAGCCGTCCGGGCGAAGGCAGCGCATTCCGCCTCACCTTCCCGGCAGCCGCTCCCGTGGCGCTGCCGCAAAACGGCGAGGCGATAACCGAAAACATAGAAACCTGAGGCACGAAAGCACTAAATCCGAAGTTCGAAATCCGAAAATTTGACCAGAGAGGCCTTTCGGGTTTCGAATTTAGAAATTGGATCTTGCAAAAAGATGAGTCGCATTCTGATTGTCGAAGACGAGCCGCACATGCAGCAGGGGCTCCGGGACAACCTGGAGTTCGAGGGCTACACCGTGGAGATAGCGGGCGACGGCAAGGCCGGGCTGGCGAAACTCCGGCAAGATGCTTTCGATCTCGTGTTGCTTGACGTGATGATGCCGGAGATGTCGGGCTTCGACGTGTGCCGGCAGGCCCGCCGCGAAGGCGTGACCACCCCCATCATCATGCTGACGGCCAAGGGCGAGGAGATCGACAAGGTGGTGGGCCTGGAACTGGGCGCAGACGATTACGTGACGAAGCCGTTCAGTCTGCGCGAATTGCTCGCCCGCATCAAAGCCGTCCTGCGCCGCCGCCCAGACACGGTTTCAGGCGAGGGGCAGCCGCAACAGATCGGCCGGCTAGCCATCGATTTCGATGCCTACGAAGCGCGTGCCGACGGCGAAAGCGTGTCGATGTCGCACCTGGAGTTCGAGGTGCTGCGCTACCTCTCTGCGCGCCGTCAGCAAACCGTCAGCCGCGACGAGCTGCTGGCAGAGGTGTGGGGCTACGAGGCCACCCCCACGACGCGCACGGTCGACAACTTCATCCTGAAGCTGCGCCAAAAGATCGAGGAGGACCCCGCAAATCCCCGGCACATCCTCACCGTCCACGGCGTCGGCTACAAGCTGGTCGGCTGAGGCAGCGGTGACAACGTTTTACATCTCCCTACGTGCAGCTGACAACTCGGGCCGCCCCGGCGAGTAGTTTGAGTCCGAGAAACTCGACGCCCCTTTTCCTTCGATGCCCCACACATGAAGGCCTGCCTCTTCCTGGTACTTTTGCTGACGGCGCTGCCGGGGCGCGCGGCTCACGACGGCACCGCGCCCGACGTCCCCCCGAGCGAGCGCCTCGTGGACCTGCGCGGCACCTGGCACTTTCGCATCGGCGACCAGGCCGCCTGGAGCAAGCGCGACCTCGACGAGTCCGGCTGGGAGACAATCTTCGCGCCCTCGGCGTGGGAGAACGAGGGCTTCTTCGGCTACGACGGCTACGCCTGGTACCGCAAGCGTTTTACCCTCGCCGCCCGCCACAAGGGCAAGTCCCTCTACCTGAACTTGGGGCGCGTAGACGACGTGGATGAGGTCTTCATCAATGGGTATTTCATCGGCTCGACGGGCCGGGTACCGCCCCAGTACCAGACCGGCTACCACATCGAACGTCTCTACCGCATCCCAGAGGAATTCCTCGACTTCGGCGGCGACAATGTAGTGGCGGTCCGCGTGTACGATCAGCGGCTGGAGGGAGGCCTGCTCGAAGGCCAATTGGGCCTCTTCACACGCGTCGAGACCGCGCCACTTGCCCTCAACCTCGCCGGCCTCTGGCGCTTCCGCACGGGCGACGACACCGCCAGGCGCGCCCGCACCTTCGACGACCGCGCCTGGGACGAGGTGACGGTGCCCGCCCGCTGGGAGCCTCAGGGCTACCGCACCTACGACGGCTACGCCTGGTACCGCAAGGACTTCTACCTCCCGACGAACCTCGAAGGCGAAACGCTCACGCTCCGTCTGGGGAAGATCGACGATCTGGATGAGGTTTTCGTCAACGGCCAGCGCATCGGCGGCACGGGGCGCATCGGGCGGGGCGAGATTGAGGGGAGCGAGTGGCTGAAGGACCGCCGCTACCGCCTCCCGCCCGGCGTGCTGCGCTTCGGCGCGCAAAATGTTATCGCCGTCCGCGTCTACGACGGCCTCTACGACGGCGGCCTCTACGAAGGGCCGGTCGGCCTCGCCACGCGCCTGCCCGTCCAGCAAGAGCAGGAGCCCCTCACTTTCTGGGAACGCGTGCGTGCGCAACTCCGCGATATTTTAGATAAGTAGGGTCCGTGTGGACGTGTGGACGTGTGGACGAAGGAAAAGCAAGGAGCACGTACGATTGATATGAGATCAACAGGATTCGACTTCAGATCCTTCTTCCTTCTGCGAGCGAGGCAAAAGGATCGAACAGCCTCTCCCCATCCTCCATCCTCCATCCTCCATCCCCCAGTAGTTGCGCGTTGACATTCGATGACAAGCTGCGACGGTGCCGTGACAACTCCCGACGGCGCCATGACATCCGGTGTGTCCCCTCGCCGTACCCTCTCGCCAGACCATCGCCCGAGGTATCAACCCATCTTTTCGAGGTGAACACCATGACGACAGCGCTTCCTTCCATCCGCCCTGTTGCGGCCCTGTTCGCAGCCACGCTTCTTCTCGCTCCTGCCACACTTGCACAGATGCAGCTCACGATAGACCCGTCGCCCCAGGCGGAGCAGGAGGTGACGGCCTGGCTGAAAACGTACGAAGGCTTCTACGCCCTGCCTGATGGGGCACGCCTGCATGTGCAGGTGGCCGGACGCGGCCTCGTAGTGACGGCTGAGGGCCAGCAGGCGGTTAACACCCTCCGCATTGCCCCGCCCGCCGAAGCTGAAAACCTCCTGCAGCGCAACGGGCAGGCTGCAACCATCCTGTCTGCCTGGGCTAACGACGACCTCGCGCCCCTGCGCGAAGCCCTGCCGAAACACCGCCGCACCCGCGCCGAGGCCGACTTGACCCGTCTCATGAACCTCTTCGTAAAGGAACGGGGTGAGATACTGAAGTACGAGGTCTTCGGCACAGTGCCCTTCCCCAATGAGCGGACCCAGACGTTCGCCCGCGTAACGTTTGCCGGCGGCACCGAGGTGTTGCGCTTCCTCTGGAAAGGCGACCGACTCGTCACCTTCAATCGCCACCTGCTGCCGGCCTTCACGGTGCAGGCCCTCCCGGTGGCCGGCGACCGCTTCGTGGTAACGGGCCGCTTCGACGAGCACCCCGCCTGGATCGCCTTCGACGTGAATTATGAGGGCACCGCCACTGCCCTCACCGTGCGCGGCTCCGGCGGAGAGCGCACCGCCCGCCGCGCTGACTCTCTCGCCGAGCGATAGCGTGGGGATGGGTTAGGATTTGCAGTTTACGGTTTCCAGTTCACGGTATAAATCCCTCAACCGGAAACTACAAACCGAATGACCGTCAGAGCCAGAACGAGGTAAAGCCCTCCGCCAGCAGCCGCTCCCACATCAAGCAGAGCCGAGCGGCGGTGCGGGGGAAGCG
>JAHEMB010000181.1 GCA_024643915.1 Rhodothermaceae bacterium
CGGCATCTGCCGGTGGTGGATGACACGGGGACGCTCGTCGGCCTGCTCTCTGAGGAGCGCCTCCTCGATGCCGCCGGCCCCGATGCCGAAGTGGCGTCCCTGCTTGGCCCGCGCCCCCTCAGCGCCCTGCCGGATACGCACATTTTCGACGCGACGAAGTTGATGGTCGATCACGACCTCACGACGTTGCCGATGGCCGAGGCGAACGGCCAGTATGCCGGCCTCATCCGCCGCCACGATATCTTCGACCAGTTCGCGCGGATGCTCTCCACGCAAGAAACCGGCGCTATCCTCGCCCTCGAACTCGAACCCCGCGACTATTCGCTCTCTCAACTCGTCTATACCATCGAGCAGAACGACGTTCGTATCCTGTCCATCGCCAGCGAGCCTCCCGACACGACCGAGGGCAAGATCCGCGTCACTCTCAAGCTTAATGTGAAAGACGCCGCGCGCGTCCGCCACATGCTCGAACACTACGGCTACCACGTGGTCGCCTCTTTCAGCGAGGACGAAACAGAGGAGGACCTGCGCCAACGTGTGATGGAATTTATGCGCTACCTCGAAGTGTGAGCGCGCTTGATACAAGTTCTACGAAGGGAGGATCTGCACCGGGTCCTCCCTTCTTTTTTTCTGCCGTGGTGGGCAAACCGTAACGCGCTTTGCCGGTTAGAAAGGCGCCTCATTTCTGCGCAACAAACCTCCGAAGGAAAAATGGCCGATCTCGACCGCGCCCGGCAGCACATGAACGAGCAGGCCCTCGACGGGTGGCTGCTGTACGATTATCGCGGCAGCAACCCTGTTTTCTGGCGCGTGCTGGGCGGGCAGCAGGCCACGTCGCGCCGCTGCTGGCTTTTCGTCCCGCGCCAGGGTGAGGCCCGCCTGCTCGCTCACGGCCTCGACAAGCTGCTCTTTGGCGAGGCCGACTTTGCGGTGGAGCTGTACACGAGTTGGGAGGAGATGCACGATTGGTTGCGGCAGGCGCTCGAAGGCAGCAGCAGGGTGGCGATGGAATACTCGCCCGGCGGCGCCATCCCCATGCACTCGTTCGTCGATGCCGGGACGGTAGAGCTGGTGCGGTCCCTCGGTGTGGAGGTGGTCTCGTCGGCGAACCTGTTTCAGGTGGCGGCCGCCTCGTGGTCGGACGCCTCGGTCGCCTCGCATAAAAAGGCGTGCAAAGAAGTTGCGGAGGTCAAAGACGCGGCTTTCGATTACATCCGTCGCCAATTGGGTGAGGGGGAACGCGTGATGGAGTTCGAGGTGAAGCAGTTCATCCTGGGTGAGTTCGAGAAGCGGGGGTTGGTGACGGACCACGGCCCCATCGTCGGCGTCAACGCGCACAGCGGCGACCCGCACTTCGAGCCGTCCGAGACGGCCAACGCGCCCATCGAAAAAGGCGATTGGGTGCTGATCGATCTGTGGGCCAAATACCCCGACGAGCACGACGTTTATTCCGACATCACGTGGGTGGGCTACGTTGGCGAAGACGTGCCGGCGAAACACCGCGAGGTATTCGACCTCGTCATCGGTGCCCGCGACCAGGTCGTCGAGCGCGCCCAGGAGGCCTGGCGGAACGGCGAAAAGATTCAGGGTTGGCAACTCGACCAGGTGGCCCGCGACTTCATCTCGAAGGGTGGTTACGGCGAGTATTTCGTTCACCGTACGGGGCACAGCATGGGGCCCAGCCCTACGCCCCACGCCCTCGGCGTCAACCTCGACAACCTCGAAACACACGACACACGCGAGATCATCCCCGGCGTCGGCTTCTCGGTGGAGCCCGGCATCTACCTGCCCGCGTTCGGCGTCCGCTCCGAGATCGACGTGTACGTGGACCCCGACGAGGGGCCGATCGTCACCACGCCGCTGCAGCGGGATGTCATTCGCATTGTTTGACCATCGTATATGAACCTTTCCGAACCGATAGAAGACCCGCGTGCCGAGGCCGCCGTGCTCGAAACGATGGCTTTCCTCTCGACGCTCACCACCGCTGCCGAGGTGCGGCACCGCATCCGTGAACGCCGCGCCGGCCGTGACCCGTCGGCGCAGGAAGCCACCGATTTTGCCCGTCACAACTTGGAGCGCACAGGTCGCGAGTTCCAGGAGTTATTGATGCGGCTGCACGCCAGCCTCGTCCGCGCCCGCTTCCACGACGAAAATCGCCTCGCCGCCCTTCTCCGCCGCTTCGATGATTTGCTGAAGCTGAATCGCGCGGGGCGGCTGCTGCACCTCATCCACCAGCGCCTGCTGAGTCTCTACCCCGCCGTGCCGGAGGATCTGGTCGAGAGGGCGCGTCTTCTTGAGGGCGAATGCCAGACGATTGGCGAGGCCGAAGACGACGCGTTTCTGGAGGCGCTTGAAGCCTTCCTGAATGGCGCTCTTGGCTTCACCGCGCAACTGCGGCGGGCCGCATGAACCAGAGAATATTCTTCCTCTCCCTCAACGGAGAAGAAGGTTAGGCTAATCTGCTCCACCGTATCCTGCTCAAGTCCCGCTTTCTTCGTATTTTTCGGTGGATTCGGGGATGTGCCAATAGAACAGAACGCCGGTTCTCGCGTTTAAAAAATCCTTGGTATCCAGTTGATTTTTATAGAGAAAAGGCGCGTTTTATAGGCAACCAAGCGTGCTGCTGAACCAATCCCGGAGGAGCGTGGAAAACAATATCAAGAGGAACGGTTACGGCGCCTCGAACATCCAGGTGCTCGAAGGCCTGGAGGCGGTGCGCAAGCGCCCAGCCATGTACATCGGCGACGTGGGCATCCGCGGCTTGCACCACCTCGTCTACGAGGTCGTCGATAACTCTATTGACGAAGCCCTTGCCGGTTACTGCGACCGCATTGAGGTCTCCATCAACGAGGACGGGTCCGTGACGGTGAGCGACAACGGGCGCGGTATCCCCGTCGATCTGCATCCGCAGGAGAACCGCTCGGCCCTTGAGGTGGTGATGACCACCCTCCACGCGGGCGGCAAGTTCGACAAGGACACGTACAAGGTCTCCGGCGGCCTGCACGGCGTCGGCGTCTCGTGCGTCAACGCACTGGCGGCGCGGCTAGTGGCTACGGTGCGGCGCGAGGGCGTGGTGTGGCAGCAGGAATATGCCTGCGGCAAGCCCGTCACGGAGGTCGAGCAGATCCGCCCCCTCAACGAGACCGAAGAGACCGGCACCACTGTCCAGTTCTGGCCGGACGAGTCGATCTTCAAGCTCACCGAGTTCCGCTTCGACACGCTCGCCGAGCGGTTGCGCGAGTTGGCGTACCTCAACCGGAACGTCTACATCGCCATCGAGGACCGGCGCGAGGAGGACGAGGCGCTACGCCGTGAGGAATACCACTTCGAAGGCGGCATCATCGAGTTCGTGGATTACCTCGATGAGACGCGCGAGCCAATCCACGAGGAGACCATCTACATCGGCGACGAGGAGACCGAGGTGCCCGTCGAGCTGGCGATGCGCTACAACAGCGGCTACAACGAAAACGTCCTCTCGTTCGTCAACAACATCAACACACATGAGGGCGGCACGCATGTCTCCGGCTTCCGCCGCGCCCTCACGCGCACGCTGAAGGTCTACGCCGAGCGCAACAACCTCCTCAAGAATTACAAGGGCGACCTTTCCGGCGACGATTTCCGCGAGGGCCTTACAGCGGTGCTTTCCATCAAAGTGGCCGAGCCGCAGTTCGAGGGGCAAACGAAAACGAAGTTGGGCAACTCGGAGGTGCAGGGCGCGGTGGAAACCCTCGTCAACGAGAAGCTGGCACAGTGGCTTGAGGACCATCCACGCGAGTCGAAGCGCATCATCGACAAGGTGGTGCTGGCGGCCCAGGCGCGGGCAGCGGCCCGCAAGGCGCGCGAGCTGGTGCAGCGCAAAAGTGCTTTCGCAAGCGGCGGTCTTCCCGGCAAGCTGGCCGACTGCGCCTCGAAGGACCCGACTGAGAGCGAGTTGTTTCTGGTGGAGGGCGACTCGGCCGGCGGTAGCGCCAAGCAGGCCCGCGACCGCCATTTCCAGGCCATCCTCCCCCTACGCGGCAAGATCCTCAATGTCGAAAAGGCCCGCCTCGACAAGATCCTGGAGAACGAGGAAATCAAGAACATCGTGACGGCCCTGGGCACCGGCCTGGCGACAACCGAGGATGAGTTTAACCCGGAGAGCGTCCGCTACCACAAGATCGTCGTGATGACCGACGCCGACGTGGACGGCGCGCACATCCGTACGCTCCTGCTGACGTTTATCTACCGGCACCTGCGCCCGCTCATCGAGAAGGGTTTCATCTACATCGGCCTGCCGCCGCTCTACCGCGTCAAGCGCGGCAAGGAGGAGCAGTACGTGTGGAACGACGAGCAGCTTCAGGAGCAGGTGCAGGCCATGAACGCGGACGGACGCGGCAAGGTCAGCATCCAGCGCTACAAAGGGCTGGGCGAGATGAACCCCGAGCAGCTCTGGGAGACGACGATGGACCCCACGACGCGGTTGCTCCAGCAGGTCACCATCGATGATGCCGCCGCCGCCGACCGCATCTTCTCTACGCTCATGGGCGACGCCGTGGAGCCGCGCCGCAAGTTCATCGAGCGCAACGCCAAGTACGCCACCATCGACGTTTAATTGCGGATTGGGGATTGCGGATTGCTTCTTACGGGCACCCAATTCCTTCGGGAATCTTCGATTTCGCTATCCGAATTTCGCTATCCGCAATTGATCGTGCAATCCGAAATCCGAAATCCGAAATCCGAGATCGAGACGCCGGACGTTAGCATCGTCGTGCCCGTCTTCGAAGAGGAGGAGTCCCTCCCTGAGCTGGCGCGGCGCATCCGCGAGGTATGCGAAGACGAGGGGCTCTCGTTCGAGGTCTGGTTCGTCGATGACGGCTCGCGTGACGCCTCGTGGGCGGTGGTACAGCACCTCAACGCGGACGATCCGCGCTTCGCCGGCCTCCGCTTCCGGCGCAATTACGGCAAGAGCGCGGCCCTCGCGGTGGGCTTCGAGCGGGCGCGCGGCCGCTTCGTCGTCACGATGGACGCTGATTTGCAGGACGACCCCGACGAGATCCCTGCCCTCCTCGTCCTCCTCGACGAAGGGCACGACCTCGTCAACGGCTGGAAGCAGAAGCGGCAGGATCCGCTCAGCAAGAAAATCCCGAGCCGCTTTTTCAACGCCGTCACGCGCAAGATGAGCGGTATCCCGCTCCACGATTTCAACTGCGGGCTGAAGGCGTACCGGCGTGAGGTCGTCAAGAGCGTCCGCGTTTACGGCGAATTGCATCGCTACATCCCCCTCCTGGCTAAGTGGGAGGGCTACGAGCGCATCACCGAGAAGCCGGTGCAACACCACCCCCGCAAGTATGGCCGCACCAAGTTCGGCCTGGAGCGCTTCGTGCGCGGCTTCCTCGACCTCATCACCGTCATTTTCCTCACGCGTTTCGCCGCCCGCCCGATGCACTTCTTCGGGACGCTCGGCACGCTCGCCTTCTTCCTCGGCATCGTCGTCAACCTCTGGCTCACCATCGATAAGCTCGTCTTCGGCCAGCCTATTGGTGACCGGCCCCTCCTTCTTTTCGGCGCCCTGCTCATTCTTTTCGGCGGGCAGATGTTCACCACGGGCCTCCTGGGCGAAATGCTCATCCGCCGCGAGATGGAGCGCACCGCCGCCTACCAGATTAGCGAAACGCTGGCGCCGACGGCGCGGCAGACGGCTTAACTGGAGTTTTTGATTTCGCGTTTCGGATTTTTATATGAGGCATGGCGCGGATGACGATGGATGCACCCCGAAACCCGACTTCCGAAACCCGAAAACATTTCGCTCTCGTCGGCCCGTTTTATCCTTTTCGAGGGGGCATCGCGCATTTTTCGGAAGCCCTGGCACGAGGTCTGGAAAAGCGAGGGCACGAGGTTTCGGCTATGACTTTTTCGCGGCAGTATCCGGCGTTCTTGTTTCCCGGCACGTCGCAGTTCGAGGCGGAGGCGAGACAGGATGCAGGGGAAGCGGCGCGGCTGATCGACACGCTCAATCCGCTGACCTGGGTGCGGGCGGCGGCGCGGCTGGTCCGGCAGCGACCGGATGCGGTCGTGTTCAGCTACTGGATGCCGTTTTTCGCCCCGGCCTATGGCACGGTGGCGTGGATGCTGCGGGCGGCGGGCGTGCGCGTGCTGTGCCTCGCCCACAACGCCCTCCCCCATGAACGCCGCCCCGGCGACTTTCTCCTCAGCCGCTTTTTCCTGCGTACCGTCGAGGGTTTTATCGTCCTGTCCGCCGCTGTGGAAGAGGATTTGAGTAAGCTTGACGTGACCGCCCCTATCCGCCGCGTGGCGCACCCCCTCTACGATCAGTTCGGCGCGGCCCCCTCGAAGGCTGCCGCTCGCGAAGCTCTGGGCCTGCCGCTTGAAGCTCCCGTGCTGCTCTTCTTTGGGTTCATCCGGCGCTATAAGGGGCTGCACGTGCTGTTGGAGGCCCTGCCCCACCTCATCGAAACGTTGCCGCAGGTACACGTAGTGGTGGCGGGCGAGTTCTATGAAGACGAGGCGCCCTATCGCGAGCAGATCCGCCGGTATGGCCTTGAGAAGCACGTGCTTCTTCACACCGGCTACGTACCGAACGAAGCCGTGCCGCGCTATTTCGCCGCCGCCGACCTGGTGGTGCAGCCCTACACGACGGCTACCCAGAGCGGCGTGGCGCAGATCGCCTTCAACTACGAAAAACCCATCGTCGTAACTGATGTGGGAGGACTGGCCGAGGTGGTGCCGCACGAGCGCGCCGGGCTAGTGGTGCCGCCAAACGATCCTGTGGCGCTCGCCGATGCTATTCGGCATTTTTTCGAGGACAACCTCCAGCCAACCCTTGTAGAAGGCGTGCGTCATGAAAAGCAGAAGTACAGCTGGGATCGGCTGTTGGGAGCGGTGGAAGAACTGGCAGGGTAGTTCCCGGTTTATGAGGATCAGTTCCAACGCGCGGCTGCATGTTCAAGAGCCAGGAATTGAAAAATCGCGAACCGTAAGCCCTGCCTCGGATGCAGTACGATCCTATCAAAGACAAG
>JAHEMB010000182.1 GCA_024643915.1 Rhodothermaceae bacterium
TCGCCTGCGATGATGTTGGTCGAACCCTTGTACTTAATCTTGAAGGGGATGTGCTGCACGGCATCGGACAGATAGGCCCGCGCGCCCGCGCCTTTCGCCAGTTGCCCCAGGCCGGTCCCATCCCGGTTGATGACAACCGTGGCCCCGTCGGTCGCTGCGGCCCCACTGTTGGCATCAAGCAGGCCGTTGGTGGTGAGCGTGCCCCGTTCGACGTAGAGGAGTTCATCGATGAGGAACGCCGCCGAGGCCGGCGCCACGGTCACGGTCTGCCCGGTGGCCGCTTTGGCGATCTGCACGCTCTCGATGTCGAGCAGGGTGTTATAGGTAAGCGTTTGCGCGGCGCTGCCGGAGAAAATCACCGCATTGCCCGTTACACTCGCCTTCTTCCCCATCGCCGGTGCGGGCAGAATGAAGATCGGCGCCTCATCGGCGCTCAGGTTGCCCTGCAGGACCAGATTATGCGTGAAGCCCCCCGCGTTGCCCAGGGTGACCCCGGTCACATCATCGGCCGTGAAAGTGCCCTGCACGGTCGTCTCGCCGGAAGCGACGAGGGTGCCGGCTTCGAGCGAGAGACCCTCGACGCAGACGCCCGCCGTAGCGGGATCGTCCGTGCCAGTCATCGTCAGGCCGCCCTGCACGGTGACCGGGGCGAAGAAGTAGACGCCGCTCTCGTCGGCGCCGGTGCCGCAGACGCCGTCGCCGGGAAAGACCTCCCCGCCGGGTCCGGTGATCTCCAGGTTGCCCGTAATCATCGTCAGGGCATCGAATTCGGTGCGGGCGGCCCCTTCGTTGCGGAAGGTGCCCTGGTGCGTCATGGCCTGGGTCACATAGAGCGCCCCGGCCCGGTTAAACGACACGCTGCCATCGCCGGTGCCGCCCAGTTCCAGACTCACCCCGGCATCGGTATTCTTGTCGAAAGGCAAATTTAGCTGACCGCCGCCGGTGATGGGATAGGCACCGGCGCGCGTGTTGGGCGGCCCGCCGAGGGCAGCCGGGTCAACGGCGATAGAGAAGGTGCCCGTGCCGTCGATGCTCGCGCTCGCGTTGATGGTTACCCCCCCGGTCGCCACCGGGCCTACAACCCAGAGGTTGTTGTCGTTCATGTTGAGCGTGCCCGAGACCTCAAGGCTATTCGTAATAAACAGGTCCGATTCAGCATCGAGGGTGCATTGATCGGAGACGTTGACCGTCGAACTGGCGGTGACACGCACATTTTCGAGGGTTGCCACTTGTGGCGAGGCCCCCGGGCAGCCGGCGGTCGGATCGCCGAGTTGGATTTGCGCTGTGCCCGTGGTGAAGACAAACAGGCCGTCGCCAGCCACCTCAGCGGCGTTTCGGAGCTGCAACTGATTGTTACCGACCATCTGAAACTCCAGGTTCGCGGCCAGAGTGAGGACATCACTCACGGAGATGATAATGTCGCCGTTGAGGGCCGCCGTACCCGCCACGCCGGTGGTGGGGCCGGGCAGGGTATAGGTGTCGAAGATGGTATCCTCGTTGATCCGCGCCGCACCGATGAGGTCTTCGTTGAAGGAGACGGACGCGCCGGCGGCGGGGAGCTTGATGAAGACGGTGTTGCCGCTGACCCCGCCGTCGGTGGCGTCTTCTACAGCGCCCGCTAGATTGCAGGGCGCGGCCGGATTGCCACAGCTCCCGTCTACTGTATACACCGTCGACCCGCCCGGTGCGGCGTACTGCTGGGTCTGGGCGCGGAGAACAGTGGCCGTCAGTAGACTCAAGCACAACAGCGAGGTAGTAGCGCGGAGATTCATAGCGACACCGGTAAGGAGGGGATAAAGCAGGCGGGGGAAGGCGACAAAGACGCCGAAGGCGCTGGGAGACCAGAACAATAGTATCTCTTTTCAACAATCAAAGTCAAGTACACCAGCCTGCCACGTCTGGCAGCCCGCGCCTCCAGCCTAGCCACATAGCCTTTTCCATGTAGCACCGCCGCAGCGCCGTAGACTCCTGCGCCCCATGAGCGGGCAGCGCACACAGGCACCCGGTCGCCCCTTTCCTTCGCTCCCATAGAAAAGGGAGCGCCCACCCTGGGGCCTCTCCTCGGGGTGGGCGTTGCGTTAACGAATAGGGAGCGAGCCCGATAGGCGTGGCCCGCCCCTTCACTTGAGGAGCGTCACCGCCTGCGAGGCGGCGATGCCCTCGCCCATCAGTCGTACGAGGTAAAGTCCGCTCACCAGGCCCCGCCCGTCGATCCGTACTTCGATCATCTCCCCCGCGGCAGGCGTGCCTGCGTAGAGCACCTGCACCTCGCGCCCGAGCACGTCGTAGAGCGCCGCCCGCACCTCCACGGCCTCCTTCACGGCAAAGCGCACGGTGGCCTGCGGGTTGAACGGGTTGGGGTAGGCCGGCGCCAACACGAAGCGCTCGGCCAGTTCGACCGTGGCTTCCACCACCGGACCGTAATCGAAAGCGCCGTCGTAGTCGATCTGTTTGAGGCGAAAGGTGTGACGACCGGGGGGGAGGGCCGCAGCGCGATAGGTGTACTGTTGCGGCACGGAGGTCGTGCCACGCCCCTCCACAAAGGCGAGCGCCTGCCAGGCCGCGTCATCTCGTCTCTCCGTCGTCCCCTGTCTCCACAGCACCTCGAAGCCCGCGTTGTTCGTCTCCGAGGCGGTCTGCCAGGTGAGCAGCACGCTGGCACCATCAACGAGCGCCTCGAACGAGACAAGCTCCACCGGCAGGAGGGCACCGGGTCCCAGCGCAACATAGCTGGTACCATTGGCGCCGGTGATAAAGTCCTGGTTGGGATTCATCCCGTCAAGGTTCGCCCGCCCGATGGTGTCGGGATTCTGGTTGGACCAGAAGATGTGGTTGTCGTTAATCGCCACGCCGAAGGGGCCAGCGGCGCCGGTGATGAAGTCCTGGTTGGGATTCGTCCCGTCGAGGTCCGCCCGCCCGATCGTGCCGCCGCCTGAATTGGACCAGAAGATGTGCGTGCCGTTGATCGCCACGCCGTAGGGACCAACGGCGCCGGTGATAAAGTCCTGGACCGCCCCCGACCCGTCGAGGTTCGCCCGCCCGATCATGCTGCTGCTGAAGTTGCCCCAGAAAATGTGGGTGCCGTTGATCGCGAGGCCTGTGGGGCCACTGGCGCCGGTGATGAAGTCCTGGTTGGGATTCATCCCGTCGAGGTCCGCCCGCCCGATCGTGCCGCCGTCGAAGTTGCCCCAGAAGATGTGGGTGCCGTTGATCGCCACGCCGTAGGGAGCAGCGGCGCCGGTGATAAAGTCCTGGACCGCCCCCGACCCGTCGAGGTTCGCCCGCCCGATTGTATCGCTAAACAAGTTGGCCCAGAAGATGTGGGTGCCATTGACCGCTACGCCTGTGGGGACACTGGGGCCTATGATGAAATCCAGAACAACCCCCGTCCCGTCAAGATTCGCCCCCGCAATCGTGGCGGTGCCCTGGTTGGCCCAGAAGATCTGTGCGTGGCCGGGTGCGGCCGGCTGCACCGCTCCCGATAGCAAGATGCCCGCACAAAAGGCGGCCAGGTGGCGGGGCCATCGACGCACGCGCCGCGTCGATACACTGCTTATGATGATAGAAGGAGAGGAGACAACCAGACGGACTAAGGCCCAGAAAGGCGGTGTCATGGCAGCGAGGAAGCAACTCCTGGAGAAAAGCCGCGCCCTCCAATGTTCCTATCCCCTTACCTGCATCGAGTACGCGGACGGACAAGCAAAATGTAAACCGATCGCTGTTTTCGCACAAGAGCCTGACAGGCCGCAAGCAGAATATAGTTCGCCTTCCCCCAGGGTGCGGACTACCGGCGTGTAGCGCCGCCCTCGCAGGGTGCTCGCAGCTTCAGGTCCGGGCCAGCATCTCCGCCGCCCGCGCCCCTACTTCGTTGAGATCGAACGGCTTCCTCATAAAAGCATCGCCTGGACGGAGCCGTTCCAGCACGGCCTCCTGGTCCGCCACTGCCGAGACAAAGAGAAACGGCACCGCGCTCGTCTCTTCGGAGGCCCCAAGCGCCTTATGGAGGTCGAGTCCGCTGCCGCCTGGCATGATCACATCGGAGACGATCAGGTCAGGCAGTTCCTCCGCCACCACAGCTTTGGCCTCCAGCCCGTTCGTAGCCACGCGTACCCGGTACTGCCGCTTAAAAAAGTAGTGCAACAGGTGCCGTAGCGAGAGGTCGTCTTCAACAATGAGTACGTAAGGAGGCATTGCTCAGGGCGTGGCAGTCTGTGGAGAAGGCATCGCGCAGCGCGGCGTCACGCGCACGAGCCTGTCCAACTCCATCGGTTGAAACGGCTTGCTAAGAGTCTGTCTGTGGAGTTAGGATGAAGGCAAAACGAGCGAGAAGGACGCGCTCGGCGTTGCGCTGCATCGACGATGCCCGGCATCGCCTGCTTCGCGCGCCTTGATCACGTCCTTCGCAGCCGTTTGCAGCTCATCCTTAATCTTTACATACAGACGCTAAGATAACCCAAGTGGTGCCCTGTTGGTTTGGCGCTTTGTTTGACGCGACGCGGGGACGCGGAGAGGGGGCGAGGCGTCTCCCTTTCCCCGTGTCCTCCTGAAGAAGGCACGGCTTGGGTTAAAATAATGTCCCCCCGGCCTGACAATCTACCGCCCTTTGCAGCTCTCCCCTAGGTGCGGCCTCCCAGGCAGAATGCCCTGTCCCGTTGCCGATTTTTTGTGTAAACTCGGCAAAGATGAAAACCACCGTGCACCCCGGCGGCCCCGCGGCGCGTTTAGCCTCTCCGCCCGTCTCCCCCTCCCCTTTATCGTTAGGTAGCTCCATGCACTCCCGTTCTTTTTCCCTCCTCACGTTGCTGTCGCTTCTCCTTCTCGTCCCCGCTGCTTCGGCGCAAGATGAAAGCGAAAAAGCTGACGAAAAAAAATGGGACGTGACGGAGGCCCACGGCCCCGCCAAGACCGTCCGCTTCACCACTGACGAAGGCACCTGGATGAGCCTCGACGTCAGCCCCGACGGCCAGACGATTGCCTTCGACCTGCTCGGCGACCTCTACCTCCTCCCCATCGAGGGCGGCCAGGCCACGCGCCTCCTTGACGGGCCGGCCTTCGAGGTGCAGCCGCGCTTCTCGCCCGATGGCACGAAGATCGCCTTCACCAGCGACCGCGACGGCGCCGACAACCTGTGGGTCGTGGACCGTGACGGGACGAACCCGCAGCAGGTGACGAAGGAGGATTTCCGCCTCGTCAACGGCCCCGCCTGGACGCCCGACGGCCAGTACCTCCTGGGCCGGAAGCATTTTACTTCTACGCGCTCGCTCGGCGCGGGTGAGGTGTGGATGTACCACGTCAGCGGCGGCAGCGGCCTCCAGCTCACCGAGCGCAAGAACGACCAGCAGGACCAGGGCAACGAAATCACCGTCGGCCCTGAGGGCCGCTACGTCTACTTCAGTGAGGACATGAGCGGCGGCGCGTTCTTCCAGTACAACAAAGATCCGAACGGGCAGATCTACGTCGTCCGCCGCCTGGACCGGGAGACGGGCGAGATCGACAACCTGATCACCGGCATGGGCGGCTCCTTCCGCCCGCAGGTCTCGCCCGACGGCCAACACATCGCCTTCGTCCGCCGCGTGCGCAACAAGTCGGTCCTCTACGTCTACGACACGGAAACCGGCGCGCAACGGCCCGTGTGGGACGACCTCAGCCGGGATCAGCAGGAGGCCTGGGCCATCTTCGGCGTCTATCCCGGCTTCGACTGGACGCCCGACGGCGACCACGTCGTCCTCTGGGCGCAGGGCGGGCTGTGGAAAGTGAACGTCAATACACGCGAGACGACGGAGATCCCGTTCGAGGCGGAGGTGGAGCAACTGCTTGTCGAGCCGGTGCGGTTCCGGCAGGAGGTCAGCCCCGAGACGTTCGAGGTGAAGATGATCCGGCAGGCCGCCACCTCGCCCGACGGCAAGACGCTCGTTTTCCAGGCCCTCGGCCATTTGTGGAAGAAAACCCTCCCCGACGGCACGCCGCAACGTATCACGTCCGATGGGCATTTCGCGTACGAGCCGTCGTTCAGCCCGGACGGGCGGAGCCTCGTCTACACCACCTGGAGCGACGCCGACCTGGGCGCTGTCTATCGTATCGGCCTTGACGGCTCGAACAAGCGCAAGCTGACTGAGCGGCCCGGCTATTATTTCACCCCGCGCTTCTCGCCAGATGGCGAAAAGGTCGTGTACCGACGGGGCACGGGCAACATGCTGCTGGGCTACGTCCACGGCGTGGAACCCGGCCTCTACTGGATGAACGCATCCGGGGGCGCGGCGCACAAGATCCAGAAAGACGGCGAGGATCCGCGCTTCGATGCCTCGGGCGAGCGTGTTTTCTTCCTGACGGGCGGCGGGCTGGAAAAGGAATACAAGAGCGTGCGGCTGGATGGCGGCGACGAGCGCACGCACTTCAAGCTGAAGTACCCGACGAGCGTGGTGCCCAGCCCGGACGGCCAGTGGGTGGCGTGGACCGAGCTGCACAACGCCTACGTCGCCCCCTTCCCCAGGACGGGCGGCGCGGTGGACCTGCACAAAGACACGAAAGCCGTGCCCGTCACCAGGGTTAGCAAAGACGCGGGCGATTACCTGCACTGGAGCGCCGACGGCACGCAGCTGCACTGGCTCATCGGGCCGGAATATTTCACGCGTGACGTTAAGAACGCCTTCGCGTTCGTCGAAGGCGCGCCCGAGGAGTTGCCGAAGCCCGACAGCGTCGGCACGCGCATCGGCCTGATGGCCGAGACGGACGTGCCCGAAGGCTCGCTCGCCTTTACCGGGGCGACACTCATCACGATGAACGGCGACGAGGTGATCGAGAACGGAACGCTCGTGGTGGCGGGCAACCGCATCACCGCCGTTGGCCCCGCGGGGGAGGTGCCGGTGCCGTCCGACGCCGAGGTCATCGACGTGGCGGGCAAGACGATCATGCCGGGCCTCATCGACGCGCACGCGCACGTCGATCACTTCTACAGCGGGCCGCAGCCGCAGCAGCACTGGGGCTACTTCGCCAACCTGGCCTACGGCGTG
>JAHEMB010000183.1 GCA_024643915.1 Rhodothermaceae bacterium
CCCGCCGCGCCTTCGAAGCGGCCATCGAACAGGACCCGAACGACGTCGAGACGATCCTCGCCCTGGCCGAGCTGTACAAGCAGACCGGCGAGGCCGAAAAGGGCGAGGCGATGCTCGAAGAGGCGCTCGACATGGAGGACGCCACGGCGGCGGAGCTGGTGGAACGTGCTGCCCCGCTCTACGCCCGTGCCGGCACGGACGCAGGCGCCGCCGAGGCGGCCCGCCGCCTCCTCGAACGCGCCGTGGTGCTGGCTCCCCGCCACACTGAGGCCCTCGTCATGCTGGGCGACCTGCATTACCAGGCGGCCTCCTATGAGCAGGCCGCGCCCCTCCTCGAACGCGCCGTGCAGGCCAACCCGCGCGATCCGCGCCTGTGGCTCCAGGCCGCCGCCTCCTACCTCCAGTCCGGCAACGCGACCCAGGCTGCCGACCTCGCCGAGGAGGGGCTGCTGCTCTTCCCCGGCCAGCTCTCCCTCCTGCGCATCGCCGGCTACGCCCTGATGGACGCCTACCGCAACGACGACGCCATCGCGCGCTTCGAAGAAGCCCTGGTGCTCATGGAAGAAGAGGCCGTTCAACAGCCCGAGCAGCAGGCCGAGCTTTTCGCCGCCCTCGGCATGATCTACGCCCGCAAGAACGACCACGCCGCCTCCGACAGCTTCTACGCCCGCGCCATCGAGGCCGACCCGGCCAACGCCCTCGCCCTGAACAACTACGCCTACAGCCTCGCCGAGCGCCGCGAGGACTTGGGCAAAGCCCTTGAGATGGCGCAGCGGGCGGTGGAGACGACGCCCCAGAATGCCTCTTTCCTCGACACCCTCGGCTGGGTGCATTTCCAGCAAGGCCAGTACGAGGAGGCGAAAAAGCGGATCAGCGAGGCGGTGGCGACGGGCGAGGCCAGCGCCGCCGTCTACGAGCACCTCGGCGATGTAGAGGCGAAACTGGGAAACCTGGACGCCGCCCGCCGCCACTGGCAGACGGCCCTCGACAAGAATCCGGACGACGAGGCATTGCAGGCCAAGCTCGAACAAAATCGCTGAAATGCCATGAAGGAGGTGCTGTCGCGCGAGGAGATCAAACAGCGGTACCCCGATGAATGGGTGCTCGTCGGCAATCCCGAGACCAATGAGGCACTTGAGGTGCTCCGCGGCACGGTGCTACACCACAGCACGGACCGGGAGGAAATCTACCGCAATGCCATTGCCCTCAAGCCGAATCGGTTCGCCGTGCTGCGCAGTGGGCGGCTTCCCGAGAGCCGTCGCTATATCTTATGACCGTCTCCTTTGATCCGCACGGCAGACTCATTTTTGTAGGTGCCGGGCTTCAGGGGCCTGCCGGCAGTTCATTTCTTCAACTTGTACTCGATACCGGAGCCACCAATACGCTGATAAATGAAGATGCCCTGCTCGCGCTGGGTTATGACCCGCGCCGTTCCTCTCAGTGTTTCCAGATCGTAACCGGCAGCGGCATCGAAGTCGTTCCGGAACTTCTCCTGGAACGCATCACGGCGCTCAGCCAGGCGTACCTCGACTTCCCGGTGCTCTGCCACGCGCTGCCTCCCGGTTCGGAAAACGACGGCCTCCTTGGCCTCGATTTTTTCAGCGGACAGAAGCTCACCATCGATTTCACGGAAGGAATGATTGCACTCGATTGATCCTTCTCGACCCTTGACCCTCGGCGTGTCCTTGACACACTCTCCCCCCGCTTTTCCGTCTCTTTTCTCGAAGTCCCATGCGCCATCCTAGCCTTCTTCTCGCTCTCCTGTGCGCCCTCGTTCTCCTCGCCGGCTGTGCCGGGACGCGGGAGGTGGCAGAGCGGCCCGACCTGCCGTCGGCTTTCCCGAGCCATACCCTCGCGCAGATCCGGCAAAACATCGTCGGGGGCACCGATACGCTCAGGGCGTTCGAGGGCAAGACCAGCCTCTCGGTCGATACGCCGGGGCGAGGGGGCAGCTTCGGCGCCACCATCCGGCAGCGGCGCGGCGACTCGCTCTACCTCAGCATCAGCCCCGGCCTGGGCATCGAGGCCGCCCGCGCCCTCATCACCCCGGACAGCTTCTTCGTCTACGACCGCATCAAAAAGCGCCTCTACTACGGCAATCTGGCCTACGCCGATCAGTACCTGCCCCTCCCCCTCGACGGCGACGACATCTTCCAGAGCCTCCTGGGTATCCTTGCGCCTGACGATTTCACTGACTGGCAAATTGAAGCCGACGCCAACTATTATTATTTGCGCGATCCCGCCGATACTCAGCTCTACGTGATCGACCCTGCGTTCTGGCGCGTGGTGCGCTACGAAGCGTTCGACGGCGCCGGGGAGATGATCGAGCAGCGGCTTTTTTCGGAGTTTGACAGCATGGAGGGCCTGTTCCTGCCGAGGCGGGTGGTGTTGCGCCGCCCCCTCGACCAGACGACCGCCTCTCTCTACTACCGCCGCCTCGATCTCAACCCGGCCGAACTCGCCTTCGCCTTCCGCATCAGCGACGATGCCGAACGCATCCTGGTCGATGAACAGCAGACGCATTGATCGGCCTTTTCTTTCATGCTTCGTCGTACCCCGCTTCTGGCCGGCCTCGTGCTGGCCCTGTTGCTTTCCGCGGCCCCGGCCCTGGCGCAGGCACCGGACGAACGCCAGGACACGGAGGAGCGCCTGCACGCCCTCAAGGAGCAGATCGCTCAGTTTGAGAGCCGCCTAACGGAGACGGCGCAGGCCGAGCAGGCGTCGGTGGAAACGCTCAAGGAGCTGGAGCGGGAGATCGCCCTGCGGCGGGAGCTGGTGGGGAGCTACCAGTACCGGCTAAAGCAACTCAACGAAAAAGGCGACTCGCTCCACCACTCGATGTCTTGGCTCGAAGAGGAGATCGGGGAGCTGCGCGAAGAGTACCAGCGCCGCGCCGCCCACGCCTATAAGTATGGCCGGATGCACGACCTGGCGCTCATCCTCGCGGCCCGGTCCATCAACGAGATGATGATCCGGGTGCGTTACCTGGGCCGGTTCGCCCAGCAGCGGCGGCGCAAGATCGGCAACGTGAAACGCATCGCTACGGAGATCGAGGAGCGCCGCGCGGCGCTCGTGGCGGCCCGGAAGCGCACCGCCACCCTCATCCAGGAGGCCGAGAACGAGGAGCAACGGCTGGCCCGCCTGCAAAGCAGCCGGCAGCAGGTGGTGTCCAACCTGCGCAACCAGCGCGTCGATCTACAGACGGAGTTGGAAGAGAAGCGCACCGCCGCCGCCCAGCTCGAAGCGCGCATCCGCCAGCTCGTCGCGGCGGCCACGGCAAAGCGGCGCGAGCGTGAGGTGGCCAACCCCGTTGCCGCCGCCGCCGACGCGGCTGCCTTCGTGGAGCTGACGGGCTCGTTCAAGCAGAACCGGGGCGGCCTGCCGTGGCCCGCGCAGGGCGCCGTCATCGAGCCGTTCGGGGAGGTGGTCAACCCCGTCCACGGCACCACCACACCCAACTACGGCCTGCTCCTCGCCACCGCCCCCTCAGCCCCCGTCCACGCCGTCTTCGAGGGCGAGGTGCTGAGCGTGAGCATGATGCCCGAGTTCGGCACCTACGTGCTCATCTCCCACGGCGACTACCAGAGCGTCTACAGCAACTTCTCGATGGTCTACGTGGCCGAGGGCGACCACGTCAAGCCGGGCCAGCTCATTGGCCGGGCCGGCACCGACGCCCAGCCCAAAGGCAACGGCGTCTTCTTCGCCCTCTTCCACGACGGCCAGCCCTTCGACCCCGCCACCTGGCTCAAGCCGCGCTGATCGGGTTGTCGGATTGTACCAGTGATCTGAAGGTCGAATATCGTGCAATGATTTGAGAATGTTGAAGGGGGCTTTTCCTTCAACATTCGACATTCGATATTCTTCGGGTCGACCTTCAGAAGTTCTACCGAAAGAGCGGCTTGGGAAAGACGATGACGCTCTCGTGGCCCGCCGCATCCACGGCCTGCACGCCAAAGAAATGGTCGTCTTTCGAGATGCCTTTGAGGGTGTGGGAGGTGACGTCGCCCACGAATATTTTTCTCTCCCAGAGGGGCGCAATGGTGTCGCGGAGGAGGACGTAGTAGCCTGCGTTGCGGTTTAGCGCAGCGTCGGCAGGCTGCCATTCGAGGGTGGTGTCGGTCGTCAGTTCGCGGGCGGAGATGCCGGCAGTGACGGGTGCGGGCGGCGCACTGGCGAGGTTGACGAGGGCCGCCAGGTTGAGGCGCGTCACGTCCGCTACATAGCTATAATCGACGCGGTCCGGTACGTCGCCATAAGCCGTGCCCTCCTCCTCACGGACGTCCTGGTGCTGCCGCGTGAAAGCCTCGCTCGGCTCGGTCATGCGGACGGCAGCAAAGCCGCGCTCGTTGAAGGGCGTGTGGTCCCCTCCACGCAGGAAACGGTCGCGCCGGTAGATGAGCTTCACGTTCATGTTGGGCACGTAGCGCTCGCCCACCTCTTTCAGGTAGCGGGCAAGCTGGCGCGAGGGGCTGTCGTTCTCCCCCCCGACGGCCCGCCGCATGCGCGCCTCCAGCTCCGTCTCGGCCACGGGCACGCCTTCGGAAAAGACACGCACGGTGCGGTTGTCCTTCGTCCCGTCGTCGCCGAGCGTATTGCCGACGATGTCGAGCGTGATCATGCCGGCGAGGTTCCACCCGAGCGAGTCGGCCAGCTCGGCCATGTGGGTGGAGCCCAGCAGTCCCTGCTCCTCCCCGGCGAAGGTAACGAACAGGAGCGTGGCGGGGAAGCGTTCCCCGGCCAGGACGCGGGCCATCTCCATCGCGGCGGCCGTGCCACTGGCGTCGTCCGAGGCGCCGGGGGCATAGCCCGTCGAGTCCATGATGCCGGTGGCGCGGCTGTCATAGTGGCCGCTGACGAGGAAGATGCGGTCGTCGGCGGGATCGACGCCGGGCAGGCGGGCAACGACGTTTTTCAGGACCACGTCGCGGTCGATGCGGCGCTCGTCGGCCTCGTAGAGGAACGCGTCAAAAGAGACCTCCATGCGCCCGCCGCCCGCTGCCGCGTAGCGTTCCATCGTCGCCTTGATCCACCGCCTCGCCGCGCCAATGCCGAACGTGTCGGAGGCGGTAGACGAGAGCGTGTGGCGTGTGCCGAAGGAGGCCAGCCGCCGGATGTTGGCTTCGAGCGTGTCGGCGCTGACCCGGTCGACCAGGCGCTCGATAACGGGATCGGGCCGGACGATGACGGGCTGCCCTACGACGGGTTTGATGAGGAAAAGAGCGAGGAGAACGGGGAACGCGACGCGGACCATCTTCGGAAGTGTTTTTGAGCAGCAATACGGCGAGTCCCCAAACTACGCCGTTTTCGTCTTTTCGTCGAGATATTTTGCCTAGGCGAAGGATGCAGGAAGCCGCACAACAAACACGGCACCCTGGCCTTCCTCGCTCTCCACCGCCAGCGTGCCGCCGTGCCCGGAGGTGACAATGTCGTAGCTCAGACTCAGCCCCAGCCCCGTCCCCGCCCCCGTCGGCTTCGTCGTGAAAAACGGCTCGAAGATCTTCTCGCGTACCGACGATGGAATTCCAGGACCGTTGTCTTCGACGCGGATCTCTACGGCGTCGCCTACTCGCCGCGTCGTCATCTTCACCTCCGGTGCGTACTGTCCGTTGACCCTCATCGCGTGCTCGCGGACGGCGTCGAAGGCATTGCCGACGAGGTTGAGCACCACGCGCCCCAGCTCCTGCGGCCTCACCGCCACCTGACCGACGTCCGTGTCGTAGTCACGTGCGATCTCGACCATGAAGTCGGGCACGGTGGCGCGCTTGCTATGATAGGCGAGATTGAGGTGCTCCTCAACGAGCGCGTTGAGGTCGACCTGCTGCCGCTCGCCGCTCGTGCCGCGGGCGTGGGCCATCATCGAGCGGACGATGCCGTCGGCGCGCTCGCCATGCTCGCGAATCTTCGACGTGTTGAGCTTGAGGTCGGCGAGAATGGCTTCGACCTCATCGGTGTCGCCGTCGGCGAGTGCCTCGCGGAGTTCATCGACGAGTTCTTCAGAAAGGCCAGAGAAGTTGTTGACGAAGTTCAACGGGTTCTTGATCTCGTGCGCGATGCCCGCCGTCAACTGACCGAGCGAGGCCATCTTCTCTTGCTGGACAAGGCGGTCTTTGGTGGTCTTGAGTTCGGTATAAGCGTGTTCGATTTCGCGGGCCTGCTCCAGTTCGCGTTCGCGGGCTTTCTCGCGCTCCCTGGCTATCAGCCGACGCCGCTGAAAACGATCCACGGCGAAGACTCCGGCGGCGAAGAGCAACCCGTAGAGCGCGTAGGCCCACCACGTCCGCCACCACGGGGGCAAGATCGTTACCGAGAGTGACGCGCCCGCTTCGTTCCAGACGCCGTCGCTGTTGGCGGCGGTGACGCGGAAGGTATAATCGCCCGGCGGCAGCCTGGGGTAGCGCACGCTCCGCTGCGTGCCGGCCTCGACCCAGTCCTGGTCGTAGTCGTCCAGCCGGTAGCGAAACTGGTTCTGCGACGGGTCGCCGTAGTGCAGGCCGACGTAGGCGAAGGTGAGGTCGTTCTGGTTGTGGGATAGCGTAACGGTGGTGCCGCGCAGCGCGAGGGGGGTATCCGAAGACTGGAGGCCGGTGATCTGGACCTGCGGCGGTGTCTCGTTGATTTCGAACGCGAACGGGTTGAAGGCCATCACACTGCCGCTTTCGTAGCCGAAGAGGATCTCGCCCTGATCCGTCCAGGCGTGGGCGCTGGAGAGCTCCCCAGCCGGAAGGCCGTCGGCCAGGCCGTAGACCCGGACGCCCCCGCCCCTGGGATCGTACCGGGCCAGGGCGTTTTGCATGGCCACCCAGAGGTAGCCCCGGTCGTCGGGTTCCACCCATTTGATATTCGATCCAGGCAGGCCCGCTATCCGGGTCAGAGCGGCGGCGGCCCGATCCACAAGCCAGAGTCCACTGATCTGTGATCCTATCCACAGCCGCCCGGATAGGTCTTCGGCAAAGGCCCTGGGTTCCAGGTTGCGCTCAAACACGATAAAGGATTCTTGCTCACG
>JAHEMB010000184.1 GCA_024643915.1 Rhodothermaceae bacterium
GCGGCTCTCTGCACACCCGTCGGCTTGAAACCAACGAGGGCGCATAGGGTCAGCGTAAGCCCACCGAGCAGCAGAACCGGAGCGTAGCCGATTAGGAATTCGATGGTGCTGAGCAGCAGTCCTTCGATTTCGTAGCCGAAGCGGATGACTTCGGCGGGAAGGTCGTTCATCGCGTGCCTCCTAAAGAAACGTTATCCTGTAGAAAAACGAAAGAGGGGCGGATAAAAAATCCTGCCCCCCTTGATGCCGTAATCAACAGGGAAAAGAGGCTGCTCCGGCTCACCCCTCTGCTCCTGAACAGGGCGATAGTTTCTGAATTCGCCTGCGGGTGATTGACATTCCCGAAGCAACTTCCGTTATTCGCAGAGAGGCGGAAGAATTGAGTGGGGTACCCTGTCTCTATAATTGAATGATTGACGTCTTCAGAAAACAGCCTATGAGGACGGGCCGCGGGCAGGAATAGCAACCGTTTTACGACAAGCATTTACTCTCCTCACATGAATCGGAGAACCCCATGTTCGGCTCAGAAGCGCTGGAAATCGGCATCGGTCTCATTTTCGTTTACCTGCTGCTCAGCCTCGCCTGCACCGCTTTTACCGAGGTGGTCTCCGCCTCGATCAAGCTGCGGGCCGGCGTCCTTCGCGACGGAATTTTTAACATGTTGAGCGAAAAGCGATACACGGTGTGGGAGAAATTATGGCCCTTCGCCAAGAAGCGGCTCTCGAAAAAGCTGGATGAAGCGCACGATCTGGGGGAAGCGTTCTACAGCCATCCGCTCATTCGCACGCTCTATTCGAAGGGGCATGGGCCTTCGTACATCCCGGCCCGCACTTTCGCTCTCGTCATGCTGGACCTCATCAACGAAAAAACATCCCCCGGACAATCGCTGTATGCCGTATCCACCGAGAAAGGAGGCCCATCGGGGTTGGAGAGGATCCGCACTTTTCTGACGGATCGCCCCCAGGCTGCAGCCTCCCCGGATGCCCCGGCCCCAGCCGACAAAAAGGCCACGCTCCAACCAGACACAGAAACAGATTTCGAGCGCCTTCGCCAAACGCTGTCTCTCCTCCTGGCGGAAGCCGAACAGGATATGCTTCTGGGCAGCAGCGTCTCCTCTTCAGGGCTGGCCCGCCTGACTTTGGAAGAAGTAGAGCAGTTCAAAAGCGTAAGGGAGGTGATGCAGGCAGCCGAGGTGGATCTGGTCCTGCTGCGAGAAAAGATCGAGGTGTGGTACGAGAACACGATGGACCGCGTCTCAGGCTGGTACAAGCGGTGGACGAAAGCCGTGGCTTTCATCGTTGCCGTGCTCATCGCTTTCGTCACCAATGCCGACACGTTCGAGATCACGCGTTTCCTCTCGACCAACGATTCCGTGCGGCAGGCCCTCGTGCAGCAGGCCGATGCCTACGTCGCCCGTGCCGCCGCTGACACCACCGATGGCACCGCCGGCAATGCTGCTGCGCCAGCCGACACCTCCACCGTAAACGCCGCCCCAGCCGACTCCCTGGCGATTGTCCTGGCCCAGGCCCGCGCCGCCCGCCAGCGCCTCGACAGCACCATGACGGCGCTTCAGGCTTCCGGCCTCCCCCTCGGCTGGCAACCGGGCCAGCCTCGTGCCTGGCGGCGTGCCTTCATCGGGGCCAGCCCTTTCGAGAACGAGCAGGAGAAAGCCCTCACGCTGATCGCCTCCCTCAGTGATTCCCTCGGCAACACCCCTCCCCTGGCGAGGATGGCCAGCACGCTGCAAGACCTGACCCTCGAAAACGCTGCGACCAGAGGGCGCGCGGCGCTTGCCCTGCTTGATCAAGTGCGCCCTCAACCGCCAGGCTCGTTCAGCGAACCGGTTCGCAAGAATATCAGGACGCTGCGCAAGCAACTCACGCGTCTTTCCAATACCCCTGCGAAAGTGCCCCCGCCCTGGACGAAGCTCTTCGGCCTGATCGCCACGGCCCTGGCCCTGACGCTGGGCGCGCCGTTCTGGTTCGACATGCTCAACAAGATCGTCTCCATCCGCTCCTCCGGCAAATCGACTGAGGAGAAGGCGAAAGCGCCGGAGGCGCCGGCCAAGCGACCCGAGATGGTGCCGCCGCAGTAAGGGCGGGGCTACCGCTCGCGCAGGGCCAGGCGCACCAGTTCGTCGGCGCTCTGGAGGCCGGGGTTGTCGCGCAGCACTTTGCGCAGGCTCCGCTCGCCGACGGCCCGGCTCAGGCCGAGCGACTCGAGGGCGGCCAGGGCGTCGGCGCGAGCTGCGGCGCGGGCGTCGGAGCCACCGCTGAGGGGGGAGGCGCCGGCTTCGAGCAGGTCGAGCGAGGCCAGCCGGTCGCGCAACTCGATGATGAGGCGCTCGGCCGTTTTGCGGCCCACGCCAGGGATGCTGGTGAGGAAGGCGGCATCGCCGTCGAGGACACGGTCGCGCAGCTCGGCGGGGCGCATGGCGGAGAGCGCCGCCAGGGCCAGCTTCGGCCCTACCCCCGAGACGCCCAGCATCACCTCGAACGTGGCGCGCTCGGCCTCGGCCGCGAAACCAAAAAGTGTGTGTGCGTCCTCGCGGACGTGGTAATGGGTGTAGAGCTTGATGGCCTCGCCCACCCCCGGCAACATCTCGAACGTCGAAGTCGGAATCAGCACGCGGTAGCCAATCCCTTGCACCTCTACCAGCGCCGCCGTCGGCTTCTTCTCGATGAGCTTCCCGGAAACGTACGCAATCATACTGTTCTTCCTGCTGCTTTCAACGAACCGCGCAAGATACGGCTGCCGGGTGCCGACGTGGTGGCACTACCTTTGAATCGAGGAATCGAAGAAACGACGAGAGATGTAAGCAAAAACCCACCTCGATTCTTTGTCTTTTCGATTCCTCGATTCCTATTCGTGCAGCGCCGCCTCGGTGTGTTCGGCAATCTCGCGGACGACATCGCGGTTCCAGCGCATGACGATGGGCAGGCGCCGGCCGATGCCGAACGCCTTCAGGCTCACGCGCAGGCCGGGCGGGGCCTGCCGCCGCTTGTACTCGTTGCGATCCACGCTCCGGAGAATGCCGTGGACGAACGCGCGCTCGTAGCCCGTCGCCGCCACGATGGCGTCGAGCTCCATCTGGTCCTCGATGTAGTGGCGCAGGATTTGGTCGAGGACGGGGTAGGGCGGCAGAGAATCCTCATCCTTCTGGTCGGGCCGCAGTTCCGCCGAGGGCGGCTTGGTGATGGTGTTTTCGGGAATGACCGCCCGCCCGGCCCGCCGGTTGATGTAGTGGGCCAGTTCGTAGACCTGCGTTTTGTAGACGTCCGACAGGACGGCCACGCCGCCGTTGGTGTCGCCGTAGAGGGTGACATAACCCACGGCCATCTCGCTCTTGTTGCCGGTCGAGAGGAGCAGGTAATCGAACTTGTTGGAAAGCGCCATGAGCGTCAGGCCGCGCGACCGGCTCTGCACGTTCTCCTCCGCTACGCCCGGCTGCGTCCCCGCGAACGCGTCTTCCAGCATCCCCCCGAAAGCCTCCATGGCCGGTACGATCGGAATCTCGTGGAAAGCGATCCCCAGGTTTTCAGCCAGTACGCGCGAGTCTTCCACCGAGCCCGAAGAGGAATACTTCGAGGGCATCGTCACGCCCACCACCTTCGCCGGCCCCAGTGCCTCAGCGGCGAGGGCGCAGGTGACGGCGGAGTCAATACCGCCGGAGAGGCCAAGGATGGCTTTGGTGAAAACGGGCGTCTTACTAAAATAATCGCGGATGCCAAGAACGAGGGCGTCGTGCAGGTCCTCAATGTCGTCGTGGCGGACGGGGCAGGGCGCGGTGTCGTGCTCCCAGTCCCAGATCATCAGATGCTCCTCGAACGAGGGCGCACAGCACAGCCGCGTGCCGTCGGCAGCGTGGACACGGCTGTCGCCGTCGAAGATAATCTCGGTGTTGGCACCGACCGTGTTGACGAGAACGAACGGCAGGCCGTGCTCCCGGCAGATCTCGCGCAGGATGGCGTTGCGGCGGTCGTGCTTGCCGAGGGAGAAGGGCGAGGCGCTGATGTTGATGAAAATGTCCGCGCCGAGGGCCGCCAACTCGTCGATGGGGTTTTCGTCGTAGAGGTGGTAGGGGGCCTGCTCCTCGTTGTTCCACATGTCTTCGCAGACGTGCAGCCCCCACCGCACACCCCGCCACTCGACGATGTGCCGCTCGGGCGAGGGCTCGAAGTAGCGGTACTCGTCGAAGACATCGTAGGTGGGCAGGAGCGTCTTCCGCACCACGCCCACCTGCCGCCCGCCTTCCAGCAAGAGGGCCGCGTTGAAGAGCCGCTTGCCGATGGGGCCTTCATTCAGAATGGGCGCTCCGATGATGAGGCCCATCTCGGGCGGAGCGTGCGCCGCGATCCACGCCACCGTGTGCTGCACGGCCTCGATGAAGAACCCGTTTTCGAGCAGGTCGAGGGGCGGGTAACCCGTCACGCACAGCTCGGGGAAGACGGCGAGGTCGGCGCCCTTTGCGTGGGCTTCCTTCGCGAAGTCCACGATCTTCTTGCTGTTGCCGCGCAGGTCGCCGACGGTGGGATTGATCTGAGCCAGGGCGATCTTCATAAAGAGGTTGTCGGTTGGCCGGTTGTCGGTTGCTCCTTCAGACACGCCGCGTCCGCCTCGCACGTTCCTCCACCGGAAATGCCGGGACGGCGCCTACAACGCTCTCTCCCACCCTCCGAAGCGCGTATATTCCGAGAAGACCTGCGCCTCGGACCCCCATGGTGCAACCCGGCGCGGCGAACTTCGCAAGAGGGAGCCGGTTTTCTCCCACAACCAAGCGTGCGAGGAACGATATGACGACCGACCTGAATCACACCTCTACCGTTGCGCATCCCCACCTGCAAGAACTCCTGGGTGATGTGGCCCGTGCCAATGAAGGAGTAGCGGATCTGAAAACGCTCTCCAAAAAGCAACTCGCCTGGAAGCCGGCGCCGGACGTGTGGAACGTGCTCGAATGCATTGAGCACCTCCGCATCACCGGGGCGCAGTATCACGACCGTATCGAAGACGCCATCGAACGCTCTGAAGCGAAGGGCCGCCGCAGCGACGAGACGGTGCGGCCCGGCCTCGTGGGGCGGTTCTTCATCAAAGCGGTCAGCCCCGAGACGCCGCGCAAGGTCAAGACGCTCAAGCCGTTCCAGCCGGCCGCCGGGGCCACCGACGACGTAACAATCCTCGACCGTTTCCTCGACCAGCAGACCGAGTTCGAGACCCTTCTCCGCCACGCCGATGGCCTCGACCTCAACGGCGAGAAGCTCACCTCGCCTGCCTCGTTCCTCATCCGCTTCACCATCGGCGAGGCACTCACGATGCTCGCCAAGCACCAGCTCCGGCACCTCCAGCAGGCCCAGCGCCTCCGGCAGCACCCCGGCTTCCCCGGCTCGTAGCGGCAACAGCGTGTTCTGCGCGTCGAGGGTGGGCGCCATGGGTCAAGGCGCGTCGCTCCGTATTTCGCACGTTCGTAACTGTTTCTCCGCACCAAACTGTAAATCAGCGTAAACAAATCGCAAAGTCCGTCGTGTATCGGCCCTGAGGGAATCAGCCGATTGTTATCTTTGCGCTCATGAGTACGCTGGAACGCGCCATTGCCATCGCCGCCGAGGCCCACGCCAAGCAGGACAAGCGCGGCGTGGAACCCTTCATCCTCCACGTGATGCGCGTGGTACTGGCCGTTAAGGGCCGTAAGACCCGCATCGTCGCGGCCCTCCACGACATCGTCGAGAAGTCCGATTGGACGCTCAAGGACCTGAAGAAGGAAGGCTTTCCGAAAAAGGTAGTGGCCGGCGTGGATGCGATGTCGAAGCGGCCGGAGGAAACGCGCAAAGCCTACATCCTGCGCCTCGCCGAGAACCCTATCGCCCGCCGCGTGAAGCTGGCCGACCTCGAAGACAATGCCCGTGTGGTGGAGAGCAAGCGACCCTCTCGCGCCCGCGACGCCCGCCTCCGTCGTTATGCGAAGGAGCGCAAGTATCTCCTGGCGCGGGAGAAAGCCGCCAGAAAGGCCAAGAAGGAAGCGAAGGCCGTGAAAACTTAGGCCGAAGGGAAGGACGAATTCTGAGGGGATTGTGGGGATGATGTCGTTCCAGCGAGGCGTGAACCGGCGGGGCAAGTAGTTCTTTTTCATGGTCCTTCCTCGGGATGAAAAGGACGATCCGTCCTGACCTTTTCTCGAACTACGGAGTCCCCCATGATTATCGTACAGGGCCGCACCGAGGCCGACCGCGATCGCACTGAAGCCTTCAGCGACTACGCCCGGCGCCGGGCCGAGGACGAGGTGGTGCTGCCGCCCCTCCTCCTGCCCAAAGCGGAGCGCCGCCTCTACGTCCGCCGCACCCTCCGCGAGGACCATCAGTTCCGCATCCATAACCGGCCCGAGGGCGCCCAGGCCAAGTTCGACAAGCTGGCCGCCTCGCCCTTCGTCTTCTTCCGGGGCACCGCCCTCCTCTACTACCGCGACTACGCCGGCACCGACGCCCACCTCCCCGTCGTCTTTACCATCGGAGACATCCACCCGGAGAATTTTGGGGTGATGCCCAACGAGCATGGCGCTCCCTTCTTCGGTGTCAACGACTTCGACGAGGCCTGCCTGGCACCCTTCTCCTACGATGTCAAGCGGGGCGCCGTCGGCTTCTATCTCATCGCCGGGGAGAACGGCTTCAAGAAGAAGAAGCGCAAGAAAATGGTACGGGCGTGGGTGGAGGGCTACCTCGAAGGGCTCCGCAATTTCGCCCAGGACGACCGCGAGAAGTGGCACGAGTTCCGCCTCGACAACAGCCCGGAAATGATTCGCAATCTCATCGAAAAGGCTCAGCAGTCGCGCAAGAGCTTCTTGAAGGAGCTGATCGACCTGGAGAAAGGCCGCTTCCGCCCCTCCGACGAGATCGTGCCACACACGAAGGACGTGGTGCAGTTTCAGGCGGTGGTGGATGCCTATAAAAAGACGAACGCGGTGAACAACGATGATGTGGCCGAGAATTTCTACACGGTGAAGGACGTCGC
>JAHEMB010000185.1 GCA_024643915.1 Rhodothermaceae bacterium
GACGTCACGGGGGGATCGAACGATCTGTGGCAGCTCGCCGCGCGCCCCGTTCTCAGTCCGACGCCCTACCGCACGCCCGTGCCCGGCCTCTACCTCTGCTCCGCCTCCACCCCCCCCGGCGGCGGCGTCCACGGCATGTGCGGCTACCACGCCGCCCAAACGGCGCTTCGCGACCGCTTCTGACGGCCAGTCGGTGCTACGCCGGGTCGGGCGACCAGAACTCGACGAGGTTGGCGTCGGGGTCGTAGAAATAGTAGGAGCGCGCGTGCATCCAGTCAAGATCGACCGGGCCGTAGACGGGGACGCCGTGGCTGCGGACGTGCGCGACGGCCTCTGCCAGCCGTTCGTGCGGCACGTTCAGGGCGAAGTGGATCGGCCCCCAGCGTGCCCCCTCGGGCAGAGGCGAGTGCTCCTCGAAAAGCAGGGGCCCCCGGTGCAGGGCCAGCCGCTGCGCCCCGCCGGGCGCGTCCACCCAGAACCACGCCCACGCTTCGTCTGCTTCTGTCTCCGGCGCCAGCCCTACCACGTCCCGATAGAACGCCGCCGCCTGCCGCACGTCCTCGACGATCAGGACAAGTTCGGCCAGCCCTTGCGAGAAAGGCATCGTCACGACTCCGGCAGTCCTTTCGCGAGCACCGCCTCCACTGCCTCGGCAAACCGGTCCAGCTCTTCGAGCGTGGTGTAGACGCTCGGCGAGACACGGATGCCCTCGAACTCGTCGTGGATGATGGGCGTGGCGATGATGCGGTGCTGCTTCCAGAGGTGGTTGACGAGTTCGACGCTGCCGACGCCCTCGACCTGCACCGTGGCGATGCCGCACGAGAAGGCGGGCTTGCGGCTGGTGTGGAGGCGGACGCGGTCGTGCGCGAGGAGGCGGTCGGCCCAGTAGTCGCGCAGGTAGCGCAGCCGGGCAGCCTTGCGGGCGGGGCCTAACCCCTGGTGGAACGTGAGGGCCTCGGCGATGGCAAGGTAGTTGGCCGCCGGGTGCGTCCCGATCTCCTCGAACTTGCGGATGTTCTCCGTCATCTCATCCGGCGCCGCCGTGAGGGGCCACAGCCCGCCGATTTTGTCGCGGCGGACGAAGAGCATGCCGGTGCCGTGCGGCGCGAAGAGCCACTTGTGCAGGCTCGTCGCGTAGTAGTCGCAGTCGAGGTCGTCGAGCGTGAAATCGAAGTGGGCGAAGGTGTGGGCGCCGTCTACGATGACGGGGAGGCCCCGCGCGCGTGCCATCTCGACGACGGGCTTGACGGGGAGGATCTGGCCCGTCAGGTTGATCATGTGGCTGACGAGGAGCAGCCGCGTCTTCGGCGTGATGTGTTGCTCGTAGAGGCGGACGATCTCGGCCGGGTCCTCGGCGGGGATGGGGACCTTGAACTGGACGAGCTTGATGCCCTCGCGCCGCTCCCGCTGCTTGAACGTGTTGATCATGCGCGGGTAGTCCTGCGTCGTCGTCAGCACCTCGTCGCCGGCTTGCAGGTCGAAGCCGAACTGGCAGATCTGGAGGCCCTCCGAGGCGTTGCGCGTCAGGGCGATTTCTTCGGGATCGCAGCGGAAGGTGCGGGCGAGGCGCTGGCGGACGCCCTCGCGCTGCGGCTCCAGGATCTGCCACATCGTGTAGGTGGGCGCCTCGTTCGAATAGTCGAGGTGGCGCTGCATGGCGGCCTGCACGTGCGCCGGGGCCGGGCTCACGCCGCCGTTGTTCAGGTTGATGAGACTGCGATCCACCGTGAACGCCTGCTGCACCTCCAGCCAGAAATTCTCGTCGCGCGCGATCTCGGCAGGCGTGCCGGGGTGGGCGGCGAGGTCGCCGAAGAGGCGCGGCAGGGCGGTGGGCTTGAGCGTGGCGGCGACGAGCGCGGCTGCGGCCGGGCGGCCGACGGCGCCGAAGAACTGGCGGCGGGTGGGCATCGGTCCGTGGGGAAAAAGGTGACGAGGAACCCGAGTTGCCGTAAGGTAAGCAATCGGAACTACGTATGGACGTGTGAACGTATGGACGAAGGAGGCCCTTCGGCTTTGTATAAAGGAATAAAACCGTTTATCTTTGGAGAAAAGCGACGTAGCCGGACCTCAGCACTTTGGGAGTCAGCTTTCGATCAACGCCTGATGTATTCCTGGCTTGCCGGCCTCCTCAACAGATTACGGTTGCGGTCATCTCTAGACGCACTGTGCTCTGCAGTTGGATTCTGCGGTGGGGATCTGTTCTCTTGCTGATCGCCGGGCTATGTGCTATCAGCGCAGAAGATAGCCTGGCGCAGGATGAGAATACCCGGGAAGAAGTAGCAAGATTAATTGAGCAGCTCAGGGACGAGGATGCAGACGTACGCCGCCGTGCCGCCAGCGCGTTAGGTCAGATCGATCCGGCGGCGCTCCGGCGGTATCCCAGCAAGACACGCACGGCTAACATGAAGCCGGGAAGAGACTCGTTGCCCTGACCACCCGCGCTGCAACAGAAGGGGGACAGCCCCCTCAACGCCGAAGCGCAGCCCGGAGCTTTTCCGAGCCGCGCTTCATGCCGCATCTGCTTAATTTACGCCATGCCTATTCTTCAGGATCGCGGGGCGGCGTCACGTTCGGCGCGGAGGTGCCGGGAGGCGGCATGCGCTTGCTTTCCCCTGCGGACGCGCCCGAATCGGCCTTGCGCGGCGCCGCCTGCTTCTCCGGGCCGCGCTCCATGCCCGGCTCCTGGGAGGACGGCTTGAGCACGGCCGGCGCCCCCGAGGCGCTTTCGAGCTTGGCAAGCTGCTGCCGCGCGAAGTCGCGCCCGCCGATGCCGAAGGCGATGGCCGCCGCCACGGCGATGGCGCCGAGCGTGAGGCCGAAGGCAAGGTTGATGATCGAGTCTGCGATACCCATCTGCTTGAACGCCATCGCCCCCGCGAAGACGACAATGGCCACGCGCGCCACCACCGCCAGCAGTTCGGCCTGCTCGCCCCCACTGTCGCGGATGGCGCGGTAGGCGAGGTTGGCCAGGTAGAGGCCCACCCCGAGGACGATCAGGCCGAGGATGATCTGCCCGAGGAACGTCAGCAATTCGGCCAGCAGCACGTTGAGCGCGACGAAGCCAAGGAGGTTGGCCGCCTCCATCGTCGCGAACAGCATGATGGCGACCAGGACGAACGTGCCGACGAAGTCGGCAGGGGTGCTGCGGTCGGCCCGCACCGCCCCTTCGGCTGTTTCTTTACCCAGCCCGAGGTTCGCCATCATCCGGTTAAACCCGACGCTGCGCAGCACGTTGCTGATGACGCCCGCCACCACTTTGCCCACCACGTAGGCCAGCACGAGCACGATGATAGCCGCCACGATGTTGGGCAGGGCGCCCAGAATGATCGCTACCATCTGCTCCACCGGGCGTAGCACGCCCCCCAGTTCGAGCGTGTCGAGGATGGCGGGGAGAAAGAAGAGCCAGACGAGGTAGTACACTACGTTGGCGAGCGCATCGCTGATAGAAACGCGCTGTGCCGTCGGCGAGGGCGTGTCGGTCCCTTTTTCCTCCACAACCTCTTTCTGGAAGCGGCGGTCCACGTCTGCCGCGTGCAGCACTTTCTGCGTCAGGAACTTCAGGAGGGTCGCCACCACGTAGGCCACGAAGACGAGGATGGCGGCTGCGATGAGTTGCGGGATAAAGGCGAAGACCGTACTCAGAAACCGGTTCAGCGGCTCCGTCACAAACGTGAGGTTGAGGATCTGTAAGACAGCCACGATCACGAAGATCATGATCACCCAGAACACCCCTTTCGCGATGAGGCGCTCCGTCTCTACTTTGTCTCCCTCGCGAGAGAGCGCCCGACCGACGCGGTTGTCGAAGCTGGAGCGATTGAGGGCCTTCCGAATGAGCCCGGCGATGAGCTTGGCCACAATGTAGCCGACGATGAGGACCGCGACGGCGGCCACAATATCGATCACGAAGGGGCCGATCCCTTCGAAGCTGCGTTGTATGCTTTCTTGCATGGCTGAATCCTGTGGATGAGATGGATGGGATGTGAAGCTACCACCCGGGGTGCCTTCGGCGTAGCAGCGCTGCCTCAACGCTGTTCACCAACATTTGAATGGCATCCCACCACCCTCGCCCTCCCGTCTTTGCGTATTATCGCTAGATCATTACAAGCGCGTAGCAGCTCCGATACAATCTCCTGCACCATGCCGCACGCTTCCTCTGCCTTGATGCTTCTTCTGCCCCTGGTGCTGGTTGCCTGCGCTGAGGTGGGCGGTACGCCGGAGGCAGCGCCAGAGCTAGCTGAGCCTGTCTTTGAAGCGGCCCGCCCGCACATCCGCGCCGTCACCCTCGACGCGCGCCGCCGGCCCTCGCCCGAGACACTGCCCCGCCTGCGCGACCTGGGGGTGACGCACCTCACCCTCACCTCCTTCGGCTTCCAGCCGCGCTACGACACGCCCGAGATCCGCCTGCACAACGAGGCCGACTGGTTCAGCGAGAGCGACACCGGCATCCGTGCCCTCGCCGAAGAGGCCGATTCACTCGGCATGCATCTCATCCTCAAGCCACACATCTGGATCGGCCACTACAGCAGCGCCGGGCAGGACCGCCATCGCGTCGCGTTCGAGACGGAGGCGGGCTGGCAAGCATGGGAAGAGCAGTACCGCGACTTTGTCCTCCACTACGCCCACCTCGCCGAGGACGTGGACGCTTCGATCCTCGTCGTCGGGACGGAGCTGGCGAACGCCGTCCGCACCCGCCCCGCCTTCTGGCACACCCTCATCGCCGAGGTGCGGCAGGTCTACGGGGGGCGGCTGACGTACGCGGCCAACTGGTGGGAGGAGTACGAGCACGTCAGCTTCTGGGACGCGCTGGACTACGTGGGCGTGCAGGCTTATTTCCCCCTGAGCGACACCGAAAACCCGACGCCGGAGGCGCTCAATAAAGGCTGGGCGCCGCACCGCGCCGCCCTCGCCAAGATCGCGCAGGCAGCGCAGCGCCCCCTCCTCTTCACCGAGATCGGTTACCGCAGCGTGGGCTACGCCGCCACCGAGCCGTGGCGCTGGCCCTCCCGCGACGAGACCACCGCCCCTGACCCTGCCCTGCAAGCTGCCCTCTACCAGGCGTTCTTCGAAGAGGTGTGGGACGCACCCTGGTTCGCCGGCGCCATCGTATGGAAGTGGTACCCCGAGAACGACACCCGCCGCCACCGCCGCCGTCACGACCTCGACTTCACCCCGCAGAACAAGCCCGCCGAGGCCATCATCGGCGAATGGTTCAGGAAAAAATCACCCGTCGCCAATTGAGGGCTGAACGCGGGAAAGATCAGCCGGCGAAAACCTGGCAGCCGAGTTCGTCGGGGTGGTCGCGCACGAGGATATCCGGGGCGAGGGGATGCATGAGGCGCAGCATCACCAGGTCGCCCACGGCGGAGGCGAGCATGACGAAGCCGTAGATGGTGAGCCAGCCTTCGCCCAGCGCGAGGCCGAGCGCGGCAGGCACCACCCCCTGCACTAGCCCCGGCGTAACGAGCACGGCGCGGTAGGCGCGCACCGTCATCGGCCGGCTCGTGTGGACGAACGCCACGCCCTCGCGCAGCCGCAGCCCAAACCGGATCGTCCGCACCGGCACCCCGGCGAAAAGCAACATCGCCAGGACGTGCAGTCCCTCGTGCAGGGCGGCGCTGACGATGTAGACGAGCAGCACGATAGCCAAAAGAAGAATCGCTTCGCGCAGGAACGGCAGGAGCGCGCCCCAGGAAGGCCCATCGGGCAAGCCCCACAGGAGGACGTGGGGCAGGAGGGTGAAGGCCGCCATCAGAGGCAGCCACCGCATCGCCCGGTCCATCACCTCCTCCAGCGGCACGGTGAAATCCCGCCACGCCTCCGGCGCCCCGGTCTCTTTCATCATCGCTCGCTTCTCACATCCACTTTCGTTCCTGGCGAAACAGTTAAAAAGCACCCTCACGTTTCCTTCGGTAATCTGCGATTTCATGCATCACGTTTCCCGCATCAATGCACGTAACTGGCGGCGTTGACGTCGATGGTGCAGCCGGTGGCGTGGTCGGCGAGGCCGGAGGCGAGGAAGACGGCGAGGGGCGCTACGTCTTCAGGCTCGGTGAGGCGATCGAGGGCGACACCTTGGAGCGCATACTCCTCGCCGTAGGTGTCGATGAAGTCCTGTGCCATGTCCGTCCGGGTGAAGCCGGGGGCCAGGGTGAAAGCGACGACGCCGTCCGGGCCGAAGCCCCGCGCGAGCGAGCGCGTGAGCGCCACCATCCCCGCCTTCGACGCGGCGTAGGCGAGGTAGTCGGGGGTGTCGCCCCGGAAGGCGGCGCGGCTGGCGACGTTGATGAGGCGCCCGCCGCCGTGCTGCCGGAAATGCCCCACGGCGAGGCGGCACAGCAGTTCCACCGCCCGCAGGTTAACCGCCATCGTCAAGTCCCACGCCTTCTGCCACTCGTCCACAGGCGCTTCGAACGGGATGCTGAGCGCGAGACCGGCATTGTTCGCGAGCACGTCCACCCGCCCGAAGGCTTCGACGGCCTCCTCGAAAAGCCGCTCGCACGCGGCGACTTCGGCGAGGTCGGCCTGCAGAGCCTGCGCCCCGTGCCCGATCTCTTCGACAAGCGCCTCCGCCGCCTCCCGGTTCTGATTGAAATGCACACCAACACGCGCGCCCGACGCCGCCATCTGCTGCGCTATGGCCCGCCCGATGCCCCGGCTCGCCCCCGTCACCAGCACCGCCTTCCCCGTCAGATCGATGTGCATCCGCTTGGTTGTTCGGTTGGCGGTTTTTTGATTGGGGCCGTTAGCTCAGTTCGGGCGGCAGGGCGGGGCGGATGGCGGCGGGTTTGGCCAGACGGGTCACGCTGGCTTCGGCCTTCAGGGTGGCAGCCCGACGCCAGAGGGGAACGGACGAGCACGGCTCGCCGAACATCAGCTTGCGCGCTACGGCTTGCAGCTTGAGCGTGGCGAGGACGTAGGCGTTCGGCGGCACGAGCTTGCTGCCGCAACCTTTCACCACGACGATCCGGTCCTCGTACTTCGACCAGTCCTCGGCTTCG
>JAHEMB010000186.1 GCA_024643915.1 Rhodothermaceae bacterium
TGGGCAAACAGTAGCGACGCTCGCCATGCCGTAGCCGTAGCGGGCGACGAAATAGAGCATGACGGCAATCAACATGGAGATGCCCACCATGGCGAACTTCCCCGTAAACAGCCCGGCGACAACGAAGAAAAAGGGGAAGAACTCCAGCATGTGCAGGAGGACGAGGTACGTCTCGAACTTTTGCGAGACCTCCAGGTGGGTGCGCCCGTCCTCGGTGTAGGCGTTCACGTGGATATTCTCTCCGCTGTTGCTCGAACTCGCCCAATCGAACGACGCGCCGATGACTTCGAGGTGGCCCCGATCCTGCTTGAACGCCTTGCGGATGGTGCGGGCGAGGGCAAGGCTGATCTCGTCGGTCAGCACGCCGTCTACGGTGCGCGTAAACGATGCCTTCAGCGGCCCGCCCGCCAGCTTGTTTGCGCGATGCGAGGGCGCCTTCTGATCCAGCATGGCAGCGGCAGCGAGGACGTACTTCGGGTCCACCCCCACCTCGGCGGCCACGCGCTGGATTTCTTCGAGGGTCAGGCCGTCGTCGTGGTGCGCGTGCCGGTCGGCCTCCTGCCGCTCAATGGCGCGGCTGAGGAGCGCCCGCACCTCCTCCTCGCTGTAGGTCCGCTCGTTGCTCGTTCGCTTCGGCATGGGCTTTCCTGGAAAAGGCAACGACGGCTAGGCCGGTCGCGCAGGGACTTCGGGGCCACAAAGATAAGATTTATCACACTTTAGACCAATCATCTTCCGACGACCCGAACAGCCGTCACGCGATTTCGTTGATCCTTTATCAAGACGTCGGCTATCCAGAGGATCGCATGTTGGTACTGTATCGGAGGCCCGGCTCGCCGGAGGGGCAGGAAATCGAGGCGCGGTTGACAGAGTTGGTGCTGGCCCACCGCGTCGTGGCGGCCCACATCCCACAGCCGAAGCTGACGGAAGGCGACGCAGAGTACGAGGGCGCCGATTCCATCCGGCGTTTCCTCGACGGGATGGAGGAGGAGTTGGTGATGGGCCGGCAGTTCCAGTCGGATGCCTGCTACCTCGACCCGGATAACCCCGACCGCTGCCTGTAAGCCCGGCTTCGGGAGAGGGCATCGCCAGGCCCCTGGCCTGCCGGAACGGGGCGGGCGACCGTGCGTTTTCTGTGTGCCTTTGGCCACGCTGCCTCCCGAGCCGTATCTTTCTACCGTCCTTTTCCTGCCGTCTTCCCTGTCTTTTGTTCATGGCGAAAAAGAATCCCCCGCCGACCGGCCGCGCCGCGCGGCTCCGCGCCTACCACCCGGTCCTCGACCGGCTCATCTTCATCGTTGCCCTGCTGGGCCTGCTCGTTACGGTCCACCTCAAGATCCAGCAGGATCGCGGCTTCGACCGGGGCTGCCTGGGCTTCACCACAAGTGAGGCGGTCGAGGGATCGTTCGACTGCAACCTCGTGGTGCAGAGCGACGCGGGCGAGATCTTCGGCGTCTCGAACGCCGTCGCCGGCATGCTTTTCTACCTGCTCGTGGGCGGCTTCACGTTCGCCCTCCTCTTCGCCTCCGAAGACGCGCGGGTGCGGATGAAGCAGCTCCGCGCCCTCCTCGTGGCCGGAGGCTTCGCCTACTCGCTCTACCTCGTCTACTATCAGGCCGCCGTCATCGGGGAGTTCTGCCTGCTCTGCACCATCTCGGCGGGGCTCGTCCTGGTCCTCTTCATCGCCCTCCTGGTCGAATGGTTCGGCAAGGGGGAGGCCCTCACAACGGCGAAGAAGCGGACGAAAGAGGCGGGGGTGATGGCGGGGATGCTCGTCCTCGTGCTCGTCCTCGTCGGCGCGGACCTGGCCTACTTCAGCGGGCTGGCCGAGACGGCGCCCACGCCCGCTGCCCAGCCTGCCGCCCAGCCCGTCGCCGGGGCTACGCCTGGCGCCGAGGCGGCCCCCGCCGACGCCGAGTGCGGCTTCAAACCCGACTACCCCGCCTACCGCAACTACCGCGACCTCGTTACCTTCTCCGACCCGGTCAAGGGCAACGCCGACGCCGACGTCGTGGTGATCGAATATTTCGAGCCGAACTGCCCGCACTGCAAGACGCTTTACCCGGTCATGGAGGAGGTGATCGCGGAATACGGCGACCGGGCGGCCTTCTACGTCCAGCCCATCGTGTTCTGGGAGGACCGTTCGATGACGCAGGCCGCTGCCCTCCTCGCCGCCTCACAGGAAGGCAAGTATTTCGAGATGCTGGAAGCCCAATTCGCCCGGCAGAACCCGCAAACGGGCCTCCACCTGGACGCCCTCCGGCAGATCGCCGGCGAGATCGGGATGGATGCCAACGTGATGGAGCGCCGTCTCCGAAGTGGCGTCTACCAGCGGCTCGTGCAGCGGCAGAGCGAAAAGGTGACGAAGGAGTTGAACGTCCGCGAAGTGCCCACCGTCCTGATCAATGGCCGCAATGTGGCAAACAAGACCAAGGAATGCCTGAGCCAGCTCATCGAAGCAGCAGGGTGATTGGGAAGCTTTTAGCGGTCAGCTTTTTTCTTTTCTGGCTGATAGCTGAAAGCTGAAAGCTGACCGCTAGTCGCCTTAGGAGCTCCATTCCCGCTACACAGCGCCCCTCTTGCCAAAGAAATATGGAAGCGAAAACACGCATGCGTGAAGCGACGTTGCTGGGGGTGCTGGCCGTCCTCGTGCTGGTCCTCATCGGCGCCGACCTGGCGTTCTTCAGCGGGCTGGAAGAGACGGCGCCCGCCGCTACGCCGGAGGCAACGGCCCGGACTCCAGATGCACCCCAAGCTGAGGCGACTGACCCTGTGACCACCGGACCGGCGAGCAGCGAGCAGTGCGCCTACGACCTGGAGAAGGACCGGGTGGCGAACTACGCGGAGCTGGTCAGCTTCATGGACCCGGCGAAGGGCAATCCGCAGGCTAAGGTGACGGTGATCGAGTATTTCGACCCGAACTGCCCGCACTGCAAGACGCTTCTCCCCGTAATGGATGAGGTGGCCGAGAAATACGGCGACCGGGCGCGCATCTATTACAAGGCCATCCCCATCTGGGATTTCTCCGTTCCCCAGATCGAGGCGCTCTACGCCGCGGCCCACGAAGGCAAGTTCTTCGACATGCTGCCCCCGATGTTCGCCCTTCAGGATGCCGTGCGCCAGGAGAAGGGCATGACGGTGATGATGGCGGAGGAGCTTGCCCGCCGCAGCGGCATGGACCCGAGCCTGCTGCTGCAACGCCTCCAGGCCGGCACCTTCCGCAACACCGCCATGCAGCAGCGCCAGAAAGCCGTCGATGCCGGTCTCAGCAGCGTGCCGGCGGTGCTTATCAACGGGCGATTCGTCAAGGACCGCACCGCCGCCTGCATCGGCCAGCTCATTGAGGCGGCGGCAGAGTAGCGGTCGTTTCGGACCGGCGTTTCGTAGATCATGGCGATCCGCTCGTTGCAACCGTATCAAACCACATTAACCCCCTCTCCCCATGCCCGAGGCTTCCCCGGTAGCGACCCAGCAGGCCGAGCAGCTCGACGAGCTTTCGATCAACACCCTCCGCTTCCTCGCCGTCGATGCCGTGCAGCAGGCCGAGAGCGGGCACCCCGGCCTGCCGATGGGCGCTGCGCCGATGGCCTACGTGCTCTGGAAGCGCCACCTCAAGCACGACCCCGCCGCCCCCCGCTGGCTCGACCGCGACCGCTTCGTCCTCTCCGCCGGGCACGGCTCGATGCTCCTCTACGCCCTCCTCCACCTGACCGGCTACGACCTGCCGATGGAGGAACTCAAGCACTTCCGGCAGTGGGGCTCTAAAACCCCCGGCCACCCTGAGAATTTCCTGACCGACGGTGTGGAGACGACGACCGGCCCGCTCGGGCAGGGCTTCGCTAACAGCGTCGGGCTGGCGGTTGCCGAAAAGCTCCTCGCGGCCCGCTTCAACCGGGACGGCTTCCCCGTCGTCGATCATCACACCTACGTCCTCGCCTCCGACGGCGACATGATGGAGGGCATCTCGCACGAGGCAGCCTCCCTCGCCGGCCATCTCGGCCTGGGCAAGCTCATCTGCCTCTACGACGACAACAAGATCTCCATCGACGGCTCCACAGACCTTGCCTTCACCGAGGACGTCGGCGCCCGCTTCGAGGCCTACGGCTGGCACGTGCAACACGTCGAAGACGGCACCGACCTCGAAGACATCGATGCTGCCATTGCGGCGGCGAAGGAAGAAACCGAGCGCCCGTCCCTCCTCGCCATCCGCACCCAGATCGGCTACGGCAGCCCGCACAAGCAGAACACGTCCGACGCGCATGGTGAGCCCCTCGGCGAGGAAGAGGTGACCCTCACGAAGCGCAACCTCGGCTGGCCCGAGGACCAGTTTTTCTACGTACCCGACGGCGTCTACGACCATTTCCGCCCGGACACCAGCCGCCGGGCCGCATGGCTCGACCTGATGGAACGCTACGCCGAGGCCCACCCCGACCTAGCCCGGACGTTCGAAGCGTACCAGAATGGCACCCTCCCCGAAGGCTGGGAAGAAGCGCTCCCCACCTTTGAGGCAGGGTCCAAGCTGGCGACGCGGGCAGCTTCGGGCAAAGTGCTCGACGCGCTCGTGCCCCAACTCGGCTTCCTCGTCGGCGGCTCGGCGGACCTGACGCCCTCGAACAAGACGCGAACGAAGGAGCAGCAGGATTTCCAGAAGGATAACCCGGCGGGCGGCTATTTCCGCTTCGGTGTTCGCGAGCACGCGATGGCGTCGATGTGCAACGGCATCGCCCTGCACGGCGGGCTGCGGCCCTACTGCGGCACGTTTCTCATCTTCAGCGACTATTGCCGCCCGGCCGTCCGCCTGAGCGCGCTCATGAACGTGCCCGTCATCTACGTCTTCACGCACGACTCCATCGGACTCGGTGAGGACGGCCCCACCCACCAGCCGGTGGAGCACCTGGCTGCCCTCCGCGCCATCCCCAACCTCACCGTCCTCCGCCCCGGCGATGCCGCCGAGACGGCCGAAGCATGGAAGGCGGCCCTCCTTCACCCCGAGCGCGGCCCCGTCGCACTCGCCCTCACGCGCCAGGGCCTGCCCACGTTTGACCGCACGAAGCTGGCCCCCGTCGAGGGCGCACAGCGCGGCGCCTACGTCCTGAGTGACAGCGACGGCACGCCGGAGATTATTTTGATCGGCACGGGGAGCGAGGTGCAACTCGTTGTGGAAGCGGCGGAAAAACTGCGGGGTGAGGGCGTGGCGGCGCGGGCCGTCAGCATGCCTTCATGGGAGCTGTTCGAGGCGCAGGACCAAGCGTACCGCGACGAAGTGCTGCCGCCGCACGTCACCAAACGCCTCGCCGTGGAAGCAGGCGTGACGTTCGGGTGGGGCCGCTACGTGGGGCGCGAAGGCCGCGTGATTGGCCTCGACCGCTTCGGCGCCTCGGCCCCCGGCGATGTTAACATGGAGAAGTTCGGCTTCACGGTGGAAAACGTGCTGAAGGAGGCGCGGGCGGTGCTGGAGTAGGGAGAGGTCCTCTCCAATATCATGCTCTTACAAAGACTGTGAAGCTCACTGCCTTACCCGAGACGTTCGCCATCTGCCGCCTTGACCCAGGCACGGCGTTGCCTGCGTGGTTGGCGGAGTGCGCATTCTTCAGCGTGACGCGGACACCGGAGGAGTTGTCTATCGTCTGCGTCGAAGCTGCCGTCCCAAAGGAAATAAAGGGCGAGCGGGGGTGGCGGGGCTTCAAGGTGGCCGGGCCGCTCGCCTTCTCACTGACGGGCGTGCTGGCCTCGCTCGCCGGGCCGTTGGCGGAGGCCGGCATCAGCCTCTTTGTCGTCTCGACCTACGAGACGGACTACCTGCTGGTGAAAGAAGTACGCTTTGAGGAAGCCGGGCGCGTGCTGGAAGCGGCGGGCCATCAGGTGGAGGTGCACTGAACGAGGCGAGGGGGCGCTCCTAAAAGGCCACGCGCAGGCGGACGTTGAGGGTGCGCGGCGTGAGGCGGGTGGGAATGCGCCGCCAGAGGCCGTCGCCGCCGGGCACCCAGGCGTAGGCCACCGTGTTGGTCATGTCGAAAATGTTGAGCACCTCGCCCGTCAGCTCCACGCGGAACGGATTGTTGAGCCCGTTCTCGAAGACGACGATCTCTTTCGTTACGCCGAAGTCGAGCCGCATGTACTCGGGGTAGCGCGCCGAGAAGCGGTCGCCTGGCACCTGGGTGACGAGCTGCCCCAGCCGGGGACCGGGCACGGGCGGCGTGTAGGGAAAACCGCTGCCGAAGAGGCCGCGCAGGTGCAGCTTCCAGGTAGGGTCACCGGGGATATAATCCTGGATAAAGGCCGAAAATGTGTGCCGCTGATCCACCGGGCGGGGGACGAGGCCCTCGTTCGCCTCGGTGCGGAAGGCCGGCAGAAATTCCTCACGGGCGACGAGGAAGCTGTAATTGACCCAACTCTCCAGGCCGGGCACGAACTCGCCGCGCAGTTGCAGGTCGAGGCCGTAGGCGTGGCCCTCGGCGTCGTTTTGGCCCGAGTAGAGGACGCGCACATTCTCGATGTCGTACGAAATCAGGTTCGAGAGCGACTTGTAGTAGGCTTCGCCGCGCAAGTACAGCCGTTTCCTCGCCAGGAAATATTCGCCGCCGCCGACGAACTGGATGGCGCGCTGGCTGCGGAGGTCGCGGTTGAGGGCGCCGAGGATGGTCTCGCCGGTCTGGGGAGCGCCGCGCAACTCGCGGTAGGTGGGCGCCTGGTAGTAGATGCCCCACGCGCCCGTGAGTGTCAGCCGGTCTGAGGCGCGGTAGCGGGCTGAGAGGCGAGGGGAGACGGTCCACTCGTCGTTAAAGGAGAAGTAGTCGGCGCGCACCCCGGCGGTGAGGGTGAAGCGGTTCGGCTGGGCGGGCAGCACATCGAGCGCGTCTTGCAGGTAAAAGCCTGTGTGCGTCGCCTCGAACGTAGCGGCGTCTGTCAGGCTGTCCACCACGATGCGGACGATCTCGCCGTCAAGGTCCGGCCCGACAACGGCGGCCTGCTCTGCGAGGCGGTCGT
>JAHEMB010000187.1 GCA_024643915.1 Rhodothermaceae bacterium
CGCCGCTTACGACATACCCATCAATATCTGATTTTGGATTGCGGATTTTGGATTGGTTAATACTATGAGTCGATCTGCAATCCGCGATCTCAAATTTGCAATGGGCTATGTCGCGTGCCATGCCTGAAGAAACGTTTGCCGAGGCGCAGGCGGCGATGGAGTGCCGTGACTGGGAAGCGTTCTTCGCTTGCTTCGCGCCGGGTGACGTGAGGAAGTTCGTGCGCAACGGTGTGTCCATCGTATTGCTGATGGCCGACGACGAAGCGTTCGGCGCGCTGTGCGAGGCCCACCGCTTCGAGACGCAAGAACTGCGGGCCGCGAATGCTACTGCCGATGCGAAACTCTACAGCCAGGCCCTGCGAAAAGCCCTGAGGCGCGTGCCTGACTTGACAGCGTTCGCGGCCGCCCTCGAACGGCATACGCGGGGCCGGATGGGCGGCGGCTCGGTATCTGCTTCCCTCTTTCTCGGCGAAACGCTCGAAGACCTAGTGATTGAAGGCGACCGGGCTTGGGCCACCCGCCGCATTACGCCCGACTTTACCGAGGACGTGGGCTTCGAGAAGCGGGGCGGCGTGTGGTTCATCCGGCTCTTTGCCCGCCGCCCGCGCAAGACCCGTTAACCTCGGATGGTGCCATGGAACACCACCTCGCCCAGATCAACATCGCGCGGATGCGCTTCCCGCTCGACGACCCCGCGATGGCGGGCTTCGTCGATAACCTCGAAGCGATCAATGCGCTTGCGGAGGCCGACCCCGGCTTCGTGTGGCGCCTGCAAACCGACGAGGGCGACGCCACCGCCCTCCGCATCTTCGACGATGACCGGCTCATCGTCAACCTCTCCGTGTGGGGGAGCGTCGAGGCGCTGAAAGGCTACGTTTACCAGAGCCGCCACGTCAATTTTGTGCGGCGGCGCAAGGCATGGTTCGAGGCGTTCGACGGCGCGTACTACGCCCTCTGGTGGGTGCCGCGCGGCCATACGCCCACGGTGGAAGAAGCAAAGGCCCGCCTCGAACACCTTCAACAGCACGGCGAAAGTGCGTTCGCCTTCTCGTTCAAGGAAGTGTTTGCGCCGGAGGCCGCCGAAGTGGCGGCACCGTCAGGTTGAGGGCAGTGCCTACAGAAATTTGGCTTTGGCGCAGCGGCCCACATGGGCTGTCACGTAAGCGTCGGAGCCGGCCCCGAGGACGCCCCCCAGGAGGGGCAACCGGCGGGCGCCCACCTTGCGCAGCGCCACACTGCGGGTCGCCCGCATCGCCAGGCGCGCGGATTTCTCCACCGCGAACCGCACGGCCTTCTCGGCCAGCTTCGTCGCGGTCCGGCTCACGACCTCCTCCTCTTCGTCGTTCCGCCCTGCATCGCCGATCTTTTCGAGCAGGCAGTCGATGACCTGGTCCTGCGTGGCCGGAGCGCCGAGGTCGCGCCCGCCCATCACGGCGAGGGCGGCGCTCATGTGGAGTTGCACGAGCGCCACGCCTACGAGGTTGGCCGGGAGCGTGATGGGCAGCAGCAAGAAGCCCGGCAGCCCGCTCACGAAACCCGTCGCCCCGCCCAGGCTCGTGTAGAAAGCGATGAGGCGGTCGGCGTAGACCTCCATTGAGCCCTCGTCTTTGGCGAAACGGGCGGCCGCCTCGGCGGGCGTGCCCAGGCCCGGCAGGCCATCCACGACTTTCTTGTAGAGCGGCTTCAACAACTTCGATCTCACGGTGCTATCTCCATACTTGATTGGCAGGGTTGGTGGAGAAATAACCGGGGGCCGACGAGCCAGGTTCGGGCGCTACCAACATCGTTACCGTGCCTGAATCACCGCGCCTACCTCACCGGATCACGGCGCCTTCCTCGCCGTCGGTCGTCAGGGGGGCGAGGCGGCCGTCGCGGTCCTCGGCCATCAGCAGCATGCCCTGGCTCTCCAGCCCGAAGAGGGTGCGCGGCTTGAGGTTGGCGACGACCACCACTTTCCTGCCTGCGAGGTCTTCGGGGGTCATTTGCTTGGCCACGCCCGCCAGGATCTGCCGCTGCTCGAAGCCCAGGTCCACTTCCAGGCGCAGCAGCTTGTCGGCTTTGGGCACCTGCTCCGCCGCCGTCACCCTCCCCACGCGCAGGTCCAGCTTCGCGAAGTCGCCGTACTCGATCTGATCGTTGAGGGGCTCGAAAGGTTTTGTTCCTGCCTGCTCTGCCTGGGGAGCGGGGGCGCCTAGGTTTTCCATCTGTGCTTCGATCTGTTCGTCCTCGATTTTGGTGAAAAGGATCGCTGCCTCGCCGAGTGCGTGGCCCGCCGCCAGGAGCGGCTGCCCCGCCTCGTCCCATCCGATTTTTCCTTCACCCGCATCCTCGCCGGGTGCGCTGGACCGCACGCCATCGAGGCGTAGCATCCGGCGCAGCGTCTCTGCCGAGAAGGGCAGGACGGGCGCCATCAGCACGGCGAGCGAGGCGCAGAGTTGGAGGCAGACGTGGAGGGTGTTGGCCGCCGCCTGCGGGTCGTTCTTGCGCGTGTGCCAGGGCTCTGTATCGTTGAAATACTTGTTGCCCAGCCGCGCCAGGTTCATCGTCTCGAAGACGGCCTCTCGGATGCGGAACGCCTCGTAGGCTGTGCTGATGGTCGCGGGGAACTGCGCAAGCTGGGCAAGGACTTCCTGGTCCGCCTCGCTCGGATTTTCGAGTGCGGGCACCTGCCCGTCGAAGAAGCGGTGGGCGAAGGTCATCGTGCGGTTGACGAAGTTGCCCAGCACGTCGGCCAACTCGCTGTTGACGCGCTGCTGGAACTCGTGCCACGAGAAGTCGGCGTCTTTGGTCTCGGGCAGCATCGTCGCCAGCGCATAGCGGAGCAGGTCGGGCGAGAAGTCTTCGAGGTACTCGTGCAGCCAGATGGCCCAGTTGCGGCTGGTGGAGAGCTTGCTGCCGGCGATGTTGAGGAACTCGTTGGCGGGCACGTTCTCCGGCACCACGTAGTCGCCGTGGGCCATCAGCATGGCGGGAAACATGAGGGAATGAAAGACGATGTTGTCCTTGCCGATGAAGTGGATCAGCTTCGTCCCGTCGTCCTGCCAGTAGGTTTTCCAGCGGTCCGGGTCGCCCTGCTGCTGCGCCCACTCGCGCGTTGCGGAGATGTAGCCGATGGGCGCGTCGAACCAGACATAGATGACCTTGCCTTCGGCCTCCACCCCGGCGGCCTCGGCCACGTCGGGGGGGACGGGCACGCCCCAGGGCACGTCGCGTGTGATGGCGCGGTCTTTCAGTCCGTCGGTGAACCAGCTTCGGATTTGCCCGAGGACGTTGGCCTTCCACTCCGGGTGCGTCTCGATCCACGTCTCCAACCTGGGCTGGAAGTCGCCGAGGGGGAGGTACCAGTGCGTCGTCTCGCGCAGTTCGGGGGTGGCGTTGGTGAGGGCGCTGCGGGGGTTGAGGAGCTCCGCCGGGCTGAGCGAGGAGCCGCACCGCTCGCACTGGTCGCCATAGGCATCCTCGTAGCCGCACACGGGGCACGTGCCGCGCACGAACCGGTCGGCCAGGAAAATCTCCGCCTCAGGATCATAAAGCTGCTTTTCCGTCCGCAGGTTGAAAACCCCCTTGCCGGCGAGCGTACGGAAGAAGTCCTGGCTCGTCTCGCGGTGGACGGCGGACGTGGTGCGCCCGTAATAGTCGAAGCTCATGCCGAAGCGCTCGAAGCTCTCGACGATCTGCGGGTGGTACCGGTCGACGATTTCCTGCGGCGTGGTGTCCTCGGCGATGGCGCGCATGAGGATGGCCACGCCCATCTCGTCGGAGCCGCAGACGTTAACGAGGTCGCGTCCCTTGAGGCGCTGGTAGCGGCAGTAGAGGTCGGCGGGCAGGTAGGCGCCCGCGAGGTGACCGACGTGGATCGGCCCGTTGGCGTACGGCAGCGCCGAGGTGACGAGGATACGGTCGAAGGGCTTGTCCGGCATCAGGGATAATTTTCGGTCGGGTGGAAACTGGGAGGTAGCAAACGAAGGGCGTTCAACCATGTTCGCCGCCTACTGAGTGCTCGATTGCTTTTTACCGCAGCAAGGGGGAATCCTTCTCAGCATCTTCTGCGATGAACCATCAGATTTACCGAGTCTTCGCCCCTCGCCTCCTCTGTTTTTTTGCATATTCTAGGGAGCAGATAGGTGTGCGTGATGTGGTGAAGGGGCTATCAGCAGTTAGCCTGCAGAAAAAGAAGCTGAAAGCTGATCGCTGACGGCTGAAAGCTGATCGCTGACGGCTGAAAGCTAGGATGTCTCAGCCTTCGTTCCTCACACCTGCCAGGAAGAACCATCTGTGCGAAAACCTATGGAAGCACCCGATTTCCCGCCGCGCCGCGCCCGGGTGGAGCGCGCCACCGCAGAGACGAACGTGACGGTCGCGCTAACGCTCGACGGCGCCGGACGCTACGACAACCGCACTGGTGTCGGCTTCCTCGACCACATGCTTGACCTCTTCGCCAAGCACGGCGGCTTCGACCTCGAAGTGCGTTGCGAGGGCGACCTGCATGTGGACGACCACCACACAGTGGAGGACGTGGGCATCACGCTAGGCCAGGCTTTCGCCGAGGCCCTCGGCGACAAGGCGCACGTGGCCCGCTACGGCCACGCCTACGTGCCGATGGACGAGGCCCTCGCCCGCGCTGCCGTCGATCTCTCGGGGCGCTTCTACCTCCACTTCGCCGCCGCCTTCTCCCGCGAGCGCGTGGGCGATCTCTCGACCGAGATGGTCCGCCACTTCTTCTACGCGTTCGCTGAGCAGGCGCGGTGCAACCTCCACGTCGATTTGCTCCACGGCGAGAACGCACACCACCAGGTGGAGGCTGTCTTCAAGGTCGTCGCCCGCGCCCTGCGCTTGGCTGTCTCCCGTGACGCCGCCCACAGCCGCATCCCCTCGACGAAAGGACGGCTTTAGGCTTACTTTGTCAGTCGCCCGCAGCTCGTTTCGGGTTTACCTCGTCAGTCGGGCTTCGCTCTCGTGTCGGGTTTTGCATTTCGAGTTTGAAGAGAAGAGCCATCCAACTATGCTATCGAACCACACTATCGCTGTCATCGGAGCGGGCAACATCGGGCGGGCGCTCATCGGCGGGCTGCTGCACGGGCACGAGCTCGACCCGGACCAGATCCGCGCTACGCGCCGCGATGCCCATGCCCTCGAAGAACTCCAAGCGCAGTTCCCCGGCATCCGCACCGGCGCCGATAACACGGAGGCGGCGCACGAGGCCACCATCATCGTGCTCGCCATCAAACCGCAGAACGCCGCGCAGGTCATCGAGGAGATCCGCCCGCACGTGCCGGCCGAGGCGATGGTCGTCTCGGTCCTGGCCGGTGTGACGACGGACGCCCTGCAACAGGCGTTCGGGCAGGACCTGGCAGTGGTCCGCGCCATGCCCAACACACCGATGCTGGTGGACGAGGGCGCTACGGCGCTCGCGGGGGGGCGCTTTTCTCAACCGGAGCACCTGGCCCTCGCGCGGCAGATGTTCGAGGCGGTGGGCAAGGTAGAAGAGGTGCCGGAGTACCTGATGGACGCCGTCACCGGCCTCTCGGGCAGCGGCCCTGCCTACGTCTACATGTTCATTGAGGCCCTCACGGACGCGGGCGTGAAGCAGGGCATGCCCCGCCCCACGGCGTTCCGGCTGGCGGCGCAGACCGTCTTCGGTGCGGCCAAGCTGGTGATCGAGACGGGCAAGCACCCCGCCATCCTCCGCGACGAGGTGACGACGCCCGGCGGCACCGCCATCGCCGCCGTGGCCGAGCTCGAATCGCACGGCTTGCGCACGATGCTCATCAACGCCGTCGCCACCGCCACCGCCCGCTCCAAAGAACTGAGCAAGCTGCAGGAGTAGGTTGTCGGTTTTCCGGTTGTCGGTTTTCAGTCTAGGAGGAAAAGCCCTGGAGAAACCCGGCGGGTCTGGGGCATTTGCTTCTACCCTTCGCCAACGGCTCTTGTTGGCCGGTCCGCTATGACCGGCAACGCGATCGAGACCCACCGGGTTTGTTTCCCCCTCAAAGCTCGGCGTCGAAGGCGAGGATGGCGGCGAGGATGGTGCGGGCGGCTTCGGTGAAGAAATCCTTCGTCAGCGTCTCGGGGTCGTCGGTGGGGCGGTGGTAATCGTCGTGGTCCTCCACGCCGAAGTAGATGAAGGGCACGCCCGCCGTGTAGAAGGCGGCGTGGTCCGAGGAGAAAAGCCAGTTCTCGGCTCCCGTGCCGGGGCGGTCGTGGCCGAAGAGGAGGCGAATATTGCTTTCCGCAGCGACCTTTTCGAGGATGGGCTTGAGGGTGGGCGTTTGATACGTGCCGACGGCGTAGAGTTCGCCCGCCTCGCTGCGCCCCACCATGTCGAGGTTGACGTTGAGCACGATTTTTTTCTCGTCGGCGCGCAGCTTTTCGACCAGGGCGTAGGCTCCCAGCAGGCCGACCTCCTCGGCGTCGAGGGCGGCGAAGAGGATCGCGTGACGGGGTCGGTGGCGGGCGAAGTGGCGGGCGGCTGCCATCAACACAGCCACGCCCGAGGCGTTGTCGTCGGCGCCGTTGTAGATTTTGCCGGCCTGCACGCCCAGATGGTCATAATGCGCCGTCACGACGAGGAAGCTGTCCGGCATCTCCATGCCCCCCACGTAGCCGACGACGTTGACGCCCGCAGTCTTTCCCCCGCCCCAGGTCTCCCCGAATGCAAAGGGCTGCTCGAATCCTTCCTCCCCGAGTGGTGCCAGCCCCGCCTCCGCAAAAGCCGCAACGAGATACGCCCGCGCCCGGGCCCCGCCCGGCGTGCCCACCTGCCGCCCTGCCATCGAGTCTGCCGCCAGCACCTCAACATCGTGCAGGAGTTGGGCCGCATTGAGCGCCGGCTGCGCGCCGAGCGGCGACGCACCGACCAGCAGCCAACAGAGGAGGAAAGGGGAAAGGAAGCGCGTCATTTTCGTTCGAGATGTACTTAGAGATCGACGTATACCACCGCACCGGCCGCAA
>JAHEMB010000188.1 GCA_024643915.1 Rhodothermaceae bacterium
GTTGCTTTTCAGAAAGGAGGGCGTTGTTCTCAAACGAGGATGGAGGATGGAAGATAGAAGATGGCGGGCGGCGGCCCGATCCATCCTCGATCCTCCATCCTCCATTTTAACGTCAGGCTCGTTTCCTGCTGGCAGAATGAAATAGCCCTCACATCAGCATATTCAGGGGCTCTTCCAGATACTGGCGGACGGTGGCGAGGAACTGGGCGCCGGTGGCGCCATCGACGAGGCGGTGGTCGCAGGAGAGCGTCACCTTCATCTGCTTGCCCGGCACGATCTCGCCGTCCTTGACCACCGGCACGTCGCGGATGGCGCCGATGGCGAGGATGCAGGCATTGGGCGGGTTGATGATGGCGGTGAACTCGTCGATGCCGAACATGCCGAGATTGCTCGTAGTGAAGGTCGAGCCTTCCCAGTCGGACGGCTGGAGCTGCCGGTTGCGCGCTTTCTCGGCGAGGGCGCGTGTCTCCTCAGCGATCTGGCCTAGCCCTTTCTGGTCGGCATGACGGATGACGGGCGTCACCAGCCCCTCGTCGATGGCTACGGCCACGGCTACGTGCACCTGGTGGTGCCGCCGGATCTCGCCTTCTTGCTCCAGATACGAGGCGTTGACGTTGGGATGCTGCCGGAGGGCGAGCGCGCAGGCTTTGGTGATGAGGTCGTTGAACGAGACCTTGCCGCGCCCCTGCTGCTCGGCCAGCTCGTTGAGCTGCTTGCGGAGTGCGAACGCCTTCTCCATGTCGAAGTCGGCGGTGAGGTAGAAGTGGGGCGCGGTGAACTTGCTCTGGGCCAGGCGCCGGGCAATAGTCTTGCGCATCTGCGAGAGCGGCTGCGCCTCGTAGGCCGGCTCTTCGGCCTGGCCCACCTCGGCAGGACGGCGGACGGCGGGCGCCTCCACAGCCTCTTCCGCCGGAGCGGCTTCCTGCTGGGGCGCGGCAGCGGGCACGGCCTGCTGCGGCTCGGTCATCACCGCTTCGATGTCGCGCTTAACGATGCGCCCCTCCGGCCCCGATCCCTGGATAGAGGCCAGATTGATGTCGTGCTCGCCTGCCAGGCGACGCGCGAGGGGCGAGGCTTTAATACGGCCATTTCCGTCGGGGGGGGCAGGCTGGGCCTGGCGTTGGCCAGACGGCTGCGGCGCCTTGGTGGCCGCGCCGTCGCCCGAGGGTGCGGCCTCGGCGGCGGGCTGTGCCTCTTCTGCTACGGCCTCGGCTTCCGGCTCGGCAGCATCCGCCTTCTCTTCTGTCTTCGCCTCAGCGGCACCGCCGCCGTACTTGCTCAGCACGTCGGAAACGTCCTCCCCCTCGTCGCCTAAAACGGCGATGAGGCCGCCGATAGGCACGGCGTCGCCCTCGGCGATGACTTTCTTGAGCAGCACCCCGTCGTCGTAGACTTCGAGGTCCATCGTCGCTTTGTCGGTCTCCACCTGGGCGATCACGTCGCCCGCCGACACCTGGTCGCCCTCTTCGGCGAGCCACGCCACGAGGACGCCCTCCTCCATGGTGTCGCTCATCTTGGGCATTTCAACGGGAATAGCCATATTCGTGCTTAGTTCTTCGTACTTCGTTCTTCGGGGTAGCATTCCTCGTCCTTGTCTCAAGAACGAAGAACAAAAGTGAGCGGAGCGAACGTCCGAAAGCGAACGCAGTGAGCGTCCGAAGCACTACTCGGCGTACATCACGCGCTTGCAGGCTTCGACGGCCTCGTCGGCGCGGGGCATGTAATAGTCGATCAGGTTTTTAGCGTAAGGCGCGGGCACGTCTTTGGCCGTCACCCGGGCGACGGGCGCGTCGAGGTGGTCGAAGGCGCGCTCCTGCACCTGGAAAGCGATCTCGGAGGCCACACTGGTGAAGGGGTTGCTCTCGTCGATGACGACGAGGCAGTTGGTCTTCTTCACCGAGTTAATGATGGCGTCGATATCGAGGGGGCGGATGGTGCGGGGGTCGATGACCTCGGCGTTGTAGCCCTCCTCTTCGAGCCGCTGGGCCGTCTCCATGGCCACCCAGTAGCTTTTGTTGTACCCCACAATGGTCACGTCCTCGCCCTCGCGCGCGATCCGTGCCTTACCGATGGGGATCGTATAATCCTCCTCGTCGCTCACCTCGCCGCGCATCCCATACATCAGCTCGCTCTCCAGGAAGACGACCGGGTCGTCGTCGCGGATGGCGCTTTTGAGGAGGCCCTTGGCATCGTCCGGGTTGGAGACGGAGATGACCTTGAGGCCGGGGAAGTAGGCGTAGATGGCCTCGACCGAGGTGTTATGCGTGGCGGCGAGCTGGCCGGCAGCGCCGTTGGGGCCGCGGAAGACGATGGGGACCTTGAACTGCCCGCCGCTCATGTACCGGATCTTCGCCGCGTTGTTGATGATCTGGTCGATGGCGACGAAGGAGAAGTTCCACGTCATGAACTCGATGATGGGCCGGAGCCCGTTGAGCGCCGCGCCGATGCCCAGCCCGGAAAAGCCGTTCTCGGAGATGGGCGTGTCGATGACACGCTTGGCCCCAAACTGGTCGAGCATGCCCTCGGACACCTTGTAGGCGCCGTCGTACTCGGCCACTTCCTCGCCCATGAGGAAGATGGTATCGTCGCGCTCCATCTCCTCGACCATCGCCGCGCGGAGCGCTTCTCTGAATTGCAGTTCTGCCATGATAGAAGTTTCGGGTTTCAGGTTTCGGGTTTCGCGTCTGAAAAGGCTCCGCGTTTCGGATCGAACAACCCGAAACACGAAACCCGAAATGCGAAACTAGTCAGTCAAAAAAGGATAATCATCCTGCACGTAGACGTCCTCGTAGATCGCCTCCAGGGGCGGGAGGTCGCTTTCTTCGGCGAACTCGACGGCGTCCAGCACCTCCTGCTTCACTTCCTCGTCGATGGCGTCGAGGGCGTCGTTGTCGGAGAGGTCGTGCTCGATCAGGTACTGCTTGAGGCGGATGATGGGGTCCTCGTTCTTCTTCTCTTCGAGTTCCTCCTTCGTCCGGTACTTGGCCGGGTCGCTCATCGAGTGGCCGCGGTAGCGGTAGGTGCGGATCTCCAGGAGGGAGGGCTGCCCCTCGCGCGCCATCTCGACGTGCGTCTTCATCGCATCGTAGACGGCAAAGACATCCATGCCGTTGACCACCGCGCCCGGCATGTCGTAGCCCACCGCCTGCTTGTGGAAGTCCGGCTCGGCGAAGGCGCGGTGCGTGGCCGTGCCCATCGCGTACTCGTTGTTCTCGACGATGAAAATGACGGGCAGGTCGTAGAGCGAAGCCAGGTTGAGCGCCTCGTGGAAGGAGCCCTGCCCCACCGCCCCGTCGCCGAAAAACGTCAGGCAAACGCCGCCATCCTCTTTGTACTTGTGCGCGAAGGCGATGCCGGCGCCCACGGGAATGTGTCCGCCGACGATGCCGTGCCCGCCGAAGAACTTCTTCTCCGCGTCGAAATAGTGCATTGAGCCGCCCTTGCCTTGCGAGGACCCAGTGACCTTGCCGAAAAGCTCGGCCATGCACGCGTTGGGCGTCATGCCCAGGGCCAGGCCCAGCCCGTGGTCGCGGTAAGCGGTGATGATGGAGTCCTTGCCGATCTCCAGGGCCGTGACGGCGCCCGTGGAGACGGCCTCCTGCCCGATGTAGAGGTGAAGGAAGCCCGCGATCTTTTGCTTACCATACATCTGCGCAGCCCGCTCCTCGAAGCGGCGCTGCAACAGCATGTTGCGGTACATGTCGAGGAGCTGAGCGTCTTCCAGCCCCAGTTCGCGGTGGTCGTAATCCTCTGCCTGGTACGTGGCGAAAGTCACTTCCACGCTGCTTGATGCGGGCACGCGCACCTCCTGTTCCTGCCCGTTCGCTGAGGCTTCCTGCTCGCTCTTGGCCTTCGCGGCCTGCTTGCCCTTCGCCTCTTCAGCTTTCTTCTTGTTTTTCGTTTGGCTCGCCATGATGCTCGGTCAAAAGTTGGAAAAAGCGCGGTGCGCTGTCTATCGTCTGCTGACGGGTTGTATTCGGCCCGGCGGAGGCGGTTTCACCCCCTCTACAGAAGGCTAAACATACAAAGAATCATGCACCGCGTGGCCGTCTGAGGCGAGCAATTCTGAGATTTGCCTGTAATTTTGAAGAACGACTCTCTGGGGCAAACTGTGCCTCTGCTTGAACAAAGTGCCGATCCGCTGATTATATTTGTCCGCGCTACCGCCCAGGCCGCGCGCCTCGCCCCTCGCCCGTAACGCCCAGCCGCTTTGAAACAACCAAGCCCCGAAAAGACCGAGACCGGCGCCGACGGGCGAGAGATCGACGTTGAGGCCGTGTTGCGGGGCGATCACGCCGCCTTTGAGCAGCTCGTGCGGCAGGAGAGCCCGCGCCTGTTCCGCCTCATCCTCCGCTTCGTGCGCGACGATGAGGAGGCGCGCAACGTGATGCAGGAGACGTTCCTGCAAGCCTTTAAACGCCTCCACACCTTCCGCCGCGAGTCGAAGTTGACGACGTGGCTCTACGCCATCGGCATTAACCAGGCGCGGGCCGCCGTTCGCAAAAAACGCCGCTACACCACCCTCGAAGAGCAGGACATCGAACGCCTCCAGCCGGCCTTCGCGCAAGGGATGTATGTGGACCGCTACGAGGCGTGGAACCCGCAGCAGGTGGCCGAACGCTCCGAGCGCAGCCGCCTCGTCCACGAAGCCATCGAGCAGCTGCCCGACACCTACCGCACCGTCGTCGTGCTACGCGACCTCGAAGGGCTTTCGACAGCAGAAGCCGCTGCCGTTCTGGAAATCAGCGAGGGCGCAGTCCGTGTGCGGCTGCACCGCGCCCGGCAGGCCCTTCGCGCCCTGCTGGATAAGTACTTCCGCTAGAAAAGCTAGAAGCTATGAACTTGCTAGACCAACTCCGGCACGTCTTCAAACGGCCCCTCATGTGCGAGGACGTGAACCATTTCCTGGCCCTCTACCTCGAAGGCGCGCTCGACCCCAAGACGCATGCCCGCTTTGAGGGCCACGTCCAGCGCTGCCCCAACTGCAACACGTTCCTCGATCAGTATCGGCAGACGGTAGAACTGGTCCGTGAAGACGAGATAGCCGACCCGCCGCCCGAGTTGATCGAACTGACGCTGGCTTTCCTCCGCAAGCACCTAGAAAACGGACAGAACGACGCAGGTTGACGCTTGAAGGATGGATTAATAACCGTCAACCGACAACCGTCAACCGTCAACCGTTAGAACAATTTGCAGTTGGCTGCATTTCCGCCTAGCTTTTTCGCTTCGTTCAGCCTTGTGATTGACCGCGCCGCCCTGCTATCCCGTGACGCGCAGCCGTACTATTAATTCGCCTGATCCGCACCCCGACGCCGCCCCGACGCCGGGCCGCACGCTCGTCATCATCCCCACCTACGACGAGGCGGACAACATCCTGGCCGTACTGGAGCAGGTGATGGGCCTTCCCGGCGACCTCAATGCTCTCATCATCGACGACGGCTCACCCGACGGCACGGCCGACCGTGTACGCGAGGAGCAGGCCCGCCATCCGGGGCGCCTCCACCTCATCGAGCGCGCCGGGAAGTTGGGCCTGGGCACCGCCTACATCCGGGGCTTCCGCTACGCCATCGAACACGGATACGACTACGTCTGCGAGATGGACGCCGACCTCTCACACAACCCCGCCGACCTGCCTCGCCTCATCGAACCTGTGGCTGCGGGCACGGCTGACCTGGCCGTAGGGTCGCGCTACATCGAGGGGGTGCGCGTGATGAACTGGCCGCTCTCGCGCCTCGTCCTCTCCTACGGCGCGGGCGTCTACACGCGCGCCATCACGCGCCTGCCCATCCAGGACGTCACCGCCGGCTTCAAGTGCTTCCACCGCCGCGTTCTCGAAGCCCTCGACCTCGACCGCGTCAAGTCGAACGGCTATTCGTTCCAGATCGAGATGACCTACCGGGCGTGGCGGCGCGGCTTTCGCATCCAGGAGGTGCCCATCGTCTTCACCGAGCGCACCGAGGGCCAGAGCAAAATGAGCAAGGCCATCGTCCGCGAGGCCGCGCGGAAGGTGTGGGAACTGCGCCTGCGCGACCTCCTCCGCCGACTCTGAGGAGTGCGGAGTGCGGGCGTTAGCCCGGACGGTTTGCCGCATTCCTCACACAGCGCACTTGTATTTGCCCCCTCTTCGTTTCGATTTTGCATGCTACAATCACTCCGCATTCTACACTCCGCACTTAAATGAACTACACCCACCTCACCCCCCCCGCCGAAGGCGACCTGATCACGAAAGAAGGCAACCGGCTCCGCGTGCCCGACCATCCTATTATTCCCTTCATCGAGGGGGACGGGACGGGGCCGGACATCTGGCGCGCTGCCGTCAACGTGTTCGACAGCGCCGTGAAAAAGGCCTACGGCGGGCAGAAAAAGATCGTCTGGTTCGAGGTCTTCGCCGGGGAGAAATCCCACGACCAGTACGGCGAGTGGCTGCCCGACGACACGCTCAAGGCCATCGACCACCACCTCGTCGCCATCAAAGGGCCGCTGACGACGCCGGTGGGCGGCGGCATCCGCTCGCTCAACGTGGCGCTCCGGCAGAAGCTCGACCTCTACGCCTGCGTCCGCCCCGTGCGCCACTTCGCAGGCGTGCCCTCCCCCGTGAAGGAGCCGGAGAAGGTGGACATGGTCATCTTCCGGGAGAACACCGAGGATATCTACGCCGGCATTGAGTTTCAGGAGGGCACTGACGAAGTCGAGCGCTTCAAGCAGGTCTTCCGCCAGGCCTTCCCCGAGCGGTTCAAAAAGATCCGCTTCCCCGAGACGAGCGGCATTGGCATCAAGCCCATCTCGCAAGAGGGGACGGAGCGGCTCGTCCGCTCGGCCATCGACTACGCGATGGCGCGCGGCGCCAAGAGCCTCACGCTCGTCCACAAGGGCAACATCATGAAGTTCACCGAGGGCGCTTTCCGCGACTGGGGCTACGAGGTGGCCCAGCAGCAGTTCGGCGC
>JAHEMB010000189.1 GCA_024643915.1 Rhodothermaceae bacterium
GCCACACGCTGCTGGCGCACCGCCTCTTTCTCACTCCCCCGGTCGATGACTGTCACCTCGACGAGGTACGCGCCCGGCGCCACGTCAAAGCGCTTCTTGTCGAGGACGGCGCGGAAGTCCTGCGTCGCCTCATACGTGGCGGTGAGGACGGTGTCGGTGAAGGCCTCTTCGCGGCGGAGGATGCGCCCGCGCTCGTCGAGCAGGCGGACGATGGTTTCGTAGACGGCGCGGTAGCCGCTGTCGCTCCGGGTGAAGACGAGCGAGACGCGCGGCACGCCGAGGTAGAGGTCGAGGCCCGGCTGCCCCGCGCGGAGGGTGGCGACGGCCTCCATGTCGAAGTTCGGCAGGCCCGGCTGATAAACGGTGGTGCGCCCGGCATCCGGCTTGTCGAGGCGGGACGGGCCGAGGCAGGCCCCAACAGTCAGGGCGAGCAGCAGCACGACGACCCCTCTCCTCCCGTACATCTTGTCGCCTCAATCGCTTCAGGTCACAGATCGCTTCAACTTTGTGATTTACCTGCCGCGACGATGGCGGCGAAGGCGCCGGCCTGGAGGCTGGCGCCGCCGATGAGGCCGCCGTCCACGTCTTTCTGCGAGAGAAGCTCGTCGGCGTTGGCAGGTTTCATGCTGCCACCGTAGAGGATATGGATGTTGCCCGCGAGGTGCTCGCCCAGGAACTCGGCCAGCAGGCGGCGGATGTAGGCGTGCATCTCCTGCGCCTGCGCGGGCGAGGCCGTCTTCCCCGTGCCGATGGCCCACACCGGCTCGTAGGCGACGACCAGGCGCGCCGGGTCGCTCAGCACAACACTCTCCACGGCGCGCTCTACCTGGCCCTTGACGACGTGCCGTTCCTGGCCCGCCTCGCGCTCCTTGAGCGTCTCGCCCACACACACGATGGGCACCAGTTCGTGCGCGAGCGCCTGCCGCACTTTCTTGTTGACGTGCTCGTCCGTCTCCCCGAAATACTGTCGCCGCTCTGAATGCCCGAGGATAACGTAGGTGCAGCCGACCGACCGCAGCATCGCCGCCGAGACCTCGCCGGTGTAGGCGCCACCCTCCTCGAAGTGCATGTCCTGCGCCCCGAGCTTCACGGACGAACCGCGCAGCGCGCCGAAGACGGCGTCGAGGCTGACGAAGGGCGGGCACACGGCTACCTGCACCGGCCCCGGATCGCCCAGGGCTTCGACGACCTCCTCGGCCAGCTTCGCCGCGCCGGGCAGGTCGGTGTTCATCTTCCAGTTGCCTGCTATAAGCATCGTTGTCTGTGTTTATGAGAAGCCGTTTGGAAAGTCAGCGGGAAACCGCGCACGCGTGATTATTATCGTCCAGCAGCGTCCGTCTTTTCCGAGGCGTAACAGCACTACGGACCGACAGGAGAGCATAGCCTGACTGATGCCAATAAGCCCCGAACCACCAGGCGGGGAGAGCCGAAAGAACCGAATATAGGCCCAAATCATCTTAACAAACGGTTTCTGAGGACGCCGCTTGGTGATCTGTGCCTCCGTCGCTAAAAGGCCGAAGCGGCTCATTTCACGGCAACCCGAACGTCCACAGCGCCGCGGCAAGTTGTAATGGATGGCGCGAGCCCCAGTTCCTGGCCCATCCCGCCCTTGCCCTGGATGGCCGCCGTCAGATCACCGCTTAGCGTTTTCTTGAAGCGGCAAACGATCCTCCCTCAAAAGCTACCATCTCTGAATTTCTATGACGATTCATGAAATCTAATTGCGCTGCACAGTCAGGCGACGACGACGAGGTTGACTCCTGAGCAGGCTTATGATATTCTTACCCTCTCAAATATGCTCACAACGGCACGTCGAGGTTTATGGGGCAGTCGGTAAATACTAAAGAAAGTGCTCGCGTTTTTGCAACCGAGGAGCGTGAAACGGAACGCTCGCTGCACGCAGCCGGTTTTTTAAGCGAAGTACGAGCGAATGGGTCAAAGTTTCTTGCAGTAGCCCTTCAGCTCGGCCTGCTGCTATTGGTAATGCACGCTTATCAGGTCGAGCAATCGTTCGGCCTACTGTATCTGACCCCGCTGATATTCGCCGGCTTTATCATCAACGCGCTGCTGCCGTTACGCTACCGCTTGCCCTTCTTCTTGCTGCTCTCGCTGGCTGCCATCGGCGTAGTGCTCGGCCTGAAACAAGGCCTGGGACTCATCGCCGTCGGGTTGGGGTTGATCGGGCTGTGCCACCTGCCCGTATCCTTCAAGGTGCGCGTGGTGCTGCTGCTCTCGGCCGGGGCATTCCTGGCGGGTCTGCGGGGCGGCTGGATCGAGACGAGCTGGGCGAGCCTGCCCACCCTGGTTTTGCCAGTGCTCGGCGCCATGTTCATGTTTCGCCTGGCGATCTATCTCTATGACCTGCGTCATGAGAAGAGGCCCGCCTCTCTCTGGGAGCGGCTCTCGTATTTCTTCATGCTACCAAACATCTGCTTTCTGCTCTTTCCGGTGGTGGACTATCAGACATTCCGCCGTACCTATTATGACAGTGAGGCAGCCCCTATCTACCAGAAAGGGGTGCTGTGGATGTTCCGGGGCGTCGTTCACCTGCTGCTCTATCGCCTGATTTACTACCATCTCATCCCGAATCCGCTGGAGGTGGCGAGCCTCGGCGGCGTCGTTCAGTCGATGCTAACGACCTATCTCCTCTATCTGAGGATTTCAGGGCAGTTCCATATGATTATCGGGATCATGTGCCTGTTCGGCTTCAACCTCCCGGAGACCCACCACCTCTATTTCCTAGCCTCCAGCTTCAACGACTATTGGCGGCGCATCAACATTTACTGGAAGGACTTCATGATGAAGCTCTTCTACTACCCGTCGTTGATGCAATTGCGCCGGTGGGGCATGACGGCGGCGTTGGTGGGGGCGACGTTGGTGGTGTTCTTCGGCACGTGGATTTTGCATTCCTACCAGTGGTTCTGGCTGCGGGGTACCTTTCCCTTAACGGCGCCGGATGCCCTTTTCTGGGGAATTCTGGGCGGCTTCGTGGTAGTGAACTCGCTCTATGAAGCGCGGAGAACCCGAAAGCGAGTGGTCAAGAAGAAAGCATGGAGCGTGCGTGAGGCCGCAATATTGTCGCTTAAGACGGTGGGCATGTTCAGCTTCATTTGTGTGTTGTGGTCGCTCTGGAGCAGCCCTTCCGTGGCCGAGTGGGTGGCGCTCGTATCGAAAGCAGGCAACAGTGGGGCCTCGGCGTTCGGGCTGCTTTTGCTGGCGCTAGCGGCCCTGGTAGGCGTCGGCGTGCTGATTCAATACGCAACAAGCCGGGGATGGAGCTTCACGGCAACCGGAAGCAACCCGTCCTTCCGGCGGTCGGCTTTGGTGACGAGCGTAGGGACCCTTGTCTTGCTGGTGGGAGGGCTACCGCAGGTACATGAGCAGGTCGGGGGGCCAGCCCAGGCCCTGGTGACTTCGCTACAACAAGAACAGCTCAACCGGCAAGATGAGCTGCAGGCGGAGCAGGGCTACTATGAGGGACTGCTCAATGTCGAGAATTACACGCTGGCGCTTATGCGTACCAGAGTGGGCGGCACGATGCCAGCACCAGCGGACTGGTTGGGTCTCGGCGAGATCGGCGCAACCCGTAAAACGGGAGACCTCCAGGGGTATGACCTGCGCCCGATGCTCGACGTTGAGTTCAAAAGGGCTAGATTTCGCACCAATCGCTGGGGGATGCGAGATCAGGACTACGAAAAAGGCAAGCCGGAGAACACGTATAGGATCGCCCTGCTCGGCTCTTCCCATGTGATGGGATCGGGCGTGGCGGATGAAGAGACCTTTCAATGGATCTTGGAAGACCGGCTCAATCATGAAAGCCAACGCTCCAGGTTCGATGCGTATGAGGTGCTGAATTTCGCCGTGGGTGGGCACGGCTTACATCAACAAGTAACCCTTTCCGAAAAGCGTGTCTTCCAGTTCGGGCCGGATGCCGTCGTCTACGTGTTGCACCCGGGCGATTTGGACCGTATCGTCTCTCGTCTCGCTGCGACGCTCACAGAGAACCCTGCACTGGAGGACCCCTCCCTGCTGGCGCTTCTCCAGCAGGCCGAGGTTTTTCCAGGCATGAAAGCGTCCCAGACCAAGCAGAGACTCCACCCTTTCCGCCAAGACCTCATCAAGTGGGGCTTTGGCAAAATCGCGGCGCTCTGCAAGGAACATAACGTGATCCCGGCCCTGGCCTTTATGCCCCTCGTAGGCTGGGAGTTTGAGGAACAAGAAATTGCGCAACTTAGGGAGCTGGCGCGAACCGAACGCTTTGTCCTATTGGACCTCAGGGAGGTCTATCAGAGCCATGATTATCAAGCCCTCCGGGTTGCCGCCTGGGATGGCCATCCGAATCCTTTGGGCCACCGACTGGTAGCGGACCGCCTGTACCAGGAATTGCTGAGAAACGAGGCGCTGCTGGGGCTCGGTCTTTCCGCCGAGCAGGACAGCATGCTGACATCACCATAGACAACGAGGTCGATGAACCATGACGACGAATCAGTCCGAGAGGGCCGCAATCAAAGATTTTATCATGCGTGAGTTCCTGCCGGGCGAGGATCCTGCCGAACTCGAGGCCGACACACCCCTCATCACCGGCGGCATCCTCGACTCGATCTCGACGGTGAAGCTTGTGGCGTTTCTAGAAGACCGTTTCGGGGTCAGGTTTCAGGCCCACGAGATGAATGTGGACTATCTGAACACGATCTCCAAAATCGTACACACCATTGAATCCAAGCAGGGATGAGCGCCATGACCCTCCACGACCTGCTGGAGCACTCGGCCAGGCGGCGGCCGGACCATGTTGCAGTGGAAGACCCAGAACGCTCGGTCAAGATCTCGTACCACGACCTCGACCGCCTTGCCGAACGCGTGAAAGAGCGTCTCATCCAGGCCGGCGTTCGGCCCGGCGACCGAGTCGGGCTTTACGGTCATAAGTCTATAGGCACGGTCGTCTCTCTCTTCGGCATCTTGAAGGCCGGGGCAGCCTACGTACCGGTAGACCCTGATGCGCCACCTACCCGAAACGCCTTCATTTTCCAGAACTGCGCCGTCCGTGCGATCCTCGTCGAAACGGCGCTGGCAGGCAACCTCCGGGCCGCTTTCAACGAGCAGCCGCTCTCCGCGCCAACGCCGCTCCACTTCCTCACAGCCTATGGTGTGGAGCTGGAACTCTTGCAGACAGCAGCGGCGGAAGAGACGAACGTCACCGAACCGGCCGAGCATCTCGCGTACATCCTTTACACGTCCGGTTCGACGGGTAAGCCCAAGGGTGTTATACACACCCACAGCAGTGCACTGAGCTTTGTCGACTGGTGCTCGGCGACCTTTGAGCCGACCGAAGAGGACCGCTTTTCCTCACACGCTCCTTTCCACTTCGACCTGTCGATCCTCGACCTCTACGTGCCCCTCAAGCACGGCGCTACCCTCGTGCTGATCGGCGAGGAGTTGGGCAAGCAGCCTTTGCGCCTGGCGCCCGTCATCGCTGAGGAGCGTATTTCGGTCTGGTACTCGACGCCCTCCATCCTTCGCCTGCTCGTCGAATACGGGAAGATGGAGACGTTTGATTACTCGGCACTACGCATGGTCCATTTTGCCGGCGAGGTGTTTCCGGTGAAGCAGCTCCGTGCACTGAAGGCTTGTTGGCCGCACCCCCGGTACTTCAACCTTTACGGTCCAACGGAAACCAACGTCTGCACCTATTATGAACTCCCCTCCGAGATTCCGGAGGACCGGACTGTGCCGTTCCCCATCGGCCAGACCTGCGAGAATGACAGAACGAAAGTGATGGATGAACACGACCGCGCGGTGCCCCCCGGTGAGGAAGGCGAACTCTACGTGAGCGGAGGCTCGGTGATGCAGGGTTACTGGAACCTGCCGGAACGCACCGCCGCAGCCTTCTATCGCGACGCGTCAGATACACGATGGTACAGGACCGGCGACATCGTTCGTGAAGGCGACCAAGGCAACTATCTGTTCCTTGGACGGCGGGATCGCATGGTGAAGCGGCGGGGCTACCGGGTCGAACTGGGCGAGATCGAGGTGGCGCTCTACCGCCATCCTGCCGTCACCGAGGCCGCTGTGATTGCCCTGCCCGATGAGGAGAGCGGCGTGCAAATCAAAGCTTTCCTGAACTGGACCGACAGCACCCGTCCTTCCCTGATAAGGTTGAAGCAGTTCTGCGTAGATAACCTCCCGCTCTACATGATCCCCGACCGCTTCGCGTTTCTACCGTCGTTGCCAAAGACTTCCACTGACAAGATCGACTACCAGGAACTGAAGGAGTTGGACTAATGGACTTTTCGCTGACCCAGGATCAACGACTGCTGCGCGAGGAAATCATCCGTTTTGCCCGGAAGGAACTCAATGACGACGTCGTAGCACGGGACCAGGAGCAGCGGTTCCCGCTGGAGCTGTGGCGCAAGTGCGCCGAGATGGGCTTGCAGGGCCTGCTCGTGCCGGAGGCCTATGGCGGCCTGGGCCTCGATGCCCTCTCGACGGTCATTGCGCTGGAAGCCCTCGGGTACGGATGCAGCGACAGCGGGCTCGTCTTCGCACTGTGTGCCCACCTGCTGGCCTGCGAGGTGCCGCTCTGGAAGCACGGCAGCGAAACGCAACAGCGCCGGTACCTGCCAGGCCTGGTCGACGGCAGCCTTATCGCCGTCAACGCGATGACGGAGCCGGGCTCGGGCTCAGATGCCTTTGCCATGAAAACCCATGCCCAGCAGGACGGCGAAGGATTTCGGATCAACGGTACGAAAACGTTCAGTTCCAATGGCCCCATCGCCGATCTTGCCGTCGTCTATGCGGTGACGGATCGGGAGAAAGGGTCCTTCGGTGGCCTCACGGCTTTTCTAGTGGAAAGACCCCGCCGTGGCCGGAGGTCATCACCCGGTCGCCGGGTTTCACCTCGACCCGCGGCTCGAGATAGAGCAGATGCGGTTGAGCCGTGTTGTCG
>JAHEMB010000190.1 GCA_024643915.1 Rhodothermaceae bacterium
CAGGCGATCACGATGGCGGTGATTCCCGCCGTCACGAACAGCCCCGCCCCCAACTCAATGTGGTCGTAGAACCGTTCCAGCCATGCGTGCATCACGTAATAGGCCACCGGGAGGGCCAGGACGATGCCCAGCAAAACGAGCCGGGTCACCTCGCCCGTGAGCAGCATCACCAGGCGAGGCACCGAGGCGCCGAGCACCTTCCGCACGCCGATCTCTTTGGTGCGCTGTTCCGCCGAGAAGGAAACCAGCCCGAAAAGGCCCAGGCACGAGATGAAAATGGCAATGCCCGCGAACACGTTGGCGAGGCGCCCCAGGACGATCTCGCTGCGGTAGGCTTCCTCGAAGGCCTCGTCGAGGAAGCCGTAGTCGAAGGGGTAAGCGGGGTTGAAGCGTTGGTGGATGGCTTCGAGGCCGGCGAGGGCCGCTTCGGTCTCTCCCGGCGCCGTGCGGACGTACAGCAGGTTCGTGTTCTGCGGGCCCAGGCGGATGACGAGGGGGGCGATGGGCTCGTACATCGAGTTCATGTCGAAGTCCTTCACCACGCCGATCACCGGCCCGGTATCGCCCCAGATGGTGAGGGGGGTGCCCACTATTTCGTCCCACCCGATGATGTCGGCGAGGGTTTCGTTGATCACGTACCCAGGATTCTCGTCGGCATACGCGCGGGAGAACGACCGACCGGCGATCACTTCCATCTTCATCGTCTCGGTGAAGTCGTAGTCGGCGTTGATGATGCTGGTCTCATATTCCGCCTCGGGGTCCTTGCCCTCCCACGTGGCGCCGCCGGTACTCTGCCGCACGGCGAGCGGGCTGGTGCTGGCCGCCGTCACCCCGGCGATGCCCGGCTGCCGCAAAAGCTCTTGCCGGACGGCCTCGTACTGGGTATCGAGCGCCCCTTCCTGCCTGAGGTAAATCACGTTCTCGCGGTCCAGCCCGAGGTCCTTGCTGAGGATATGCTGAATCTGTAAGTACACCGCCACGGTGGCCACGATGAGCAGGACGGAGAGGCAGAACTGGAAGACGACGAGCCCTTTGCGGAAGAACGCGGCGCGCGGTCCCTGCTTGAGGCTACCCCGCAGCACCACGAGCGGATCGAAGGAAGAGAGATAGAGGGCGGGGTAGCTGCCCGCCAGCAGGCCCACCAGGAGCGCAAGGCCGAGCGCGCCGAGGAGAAATTCGCCCCGCAGGTCGCTCACCGCTACCGGTTTGCCCGTCAGGTCGGCGAAGACGGGGAGGAGGGCGAGGACCAGCCCGACCGCGAGCACAAACGCGACGAGAGCCAGCAAAAGAGATTCGCCGAGGAACTGCCCGGCGAGCGCTTGCCGGTGCGCGCCCATCGCCTTGCGCACGCCGATCTCGCGCGCCCGCTGCCCCGACCGCGCCGTGGCCAGGTTCATGAAGTTGATCGAGGCGATGAGCAGGAGAAAGAGCGCCACGACCGAAAAGATCTGCACGTACTCAATGCGCCCCCCGATGAGTTGGCCGTTCTCGAACTCGGAGCGGAGGTAGATTTCCTCGTAGGGATAGAGGAACAACACCTCATCCGCGCCCTCCTCATTCTCGTTGACCACCTGGGCGATCTGGGCATCCACAGCCTCCGCCGATGCGTCTTCGCGTAGCTTCACGTATAGCGGGAAACCGTTCGCGCCCCACTGATCGACCCAGGTGTTGCGCGCGTAGAAATCTTGAATGGGCAGCAGCACGTCCGCCTGCAACGATGAATGTGCCGGGAGATCCGCGATGACGCCGGTGATGGTGAAGTCCTTCCGGTGATCGATGGTGAGGCTCTGCCCCAGCACGTCGCCGGTGGCCTGCCAGTCCTCGCTGAAGAGCTTACGCGCGGTGCGCTCGGTGATGACGGCGTTGTTCTCGCCCCGGAGCGCCGTGGCGGGGTTGCCCTGGAGGAAGGAGAGGGCGAAGACATCGAAAAAGGCTTCGCTCGCAAACGTGCCGTCCTCCCGGAAGCTCTCTTCACCGTGCGTGACGACGAAGGACGACGCATAGGTCAGCGTCGCCGCTTCAATCGCCGGGTACGCCGTCCCGATCATCTCGCCGACGGGTTTCGCGGTGGCGCTCCACGTGAAGATCTCCCCGCCCACATTGACGTTGCGCAGCACGCGGTGGATGCGGTCGCCGTCTTCCAGGAAGCGGTCGTAGCGCAACTCATCCTGCACCCACAGCAGGATAAAAAAGCTGCACGCCAGCCCCACGGCCAACCCGGCGATGTTGATGAACGCGTAGGCAGGGTGCTTGCCCACGTTGCGCAGGGCGACTTTCAGGTAGTTCTTCAGCATAGCGCCTCTCCAGGTGATTTCGCGGAGCATTTCGCCGCGGCGAAGGCGCTTGCCCCAGTACACTTTTCGGTATTCGGCTTCTACCAGCCCGTAGCCGCCCATCTCTTGCATTGCCTGCGCGAATGCGTCCTGCTGCGGCAGGCCACGCCGGACGAGGGCCGCCACCTGATCGCGCAGGTGACGCTCCAACTCGTCAAGATCGTCGGCGTCGAAGGCACGGTTGTATTCGAGGCTGCGCCGCCACATCGCCAGGGCTTTGTCGAGGTCGAACATGGGGGGCGGGGCTAGGCGGGCGAGAGGGTGGGGGTCGGCCCCCAGAGCTTCAGCAGAGCAGCGTGGATGCTGAGCCACTGCTGCTTTTCGTGGGCGAGCGCCTTCTGCCCCTTCGCCGTGAGGCGGTAGTATTTGCGCGGCGGCCCGCCCTCGGCCTCACGCCGCACGGTTTCGAGCAGCCCCTTGTTTTCCAGGCTATGCAGGAGCGGGTAGAGCGTACCCGTGGTCCACTGTAGCTGGCCGTTGGTGAGGTCGTGGACGCGCTGGATGATCTCGTAGCCGTAGCTCTCTCCTTCCGCCAGGATGGACAGGATAAAGGGCTTGAGCGAGGCCGAGACGAGGGCTTTGGATATCATGAGAGCGCCGGCTGGTGCGAGCAACTAGGTAGAGCTACAACGTAGATTAAGTAGAGTGACGACATACTCGGCACGAAGGTTACACCAGTGCAAAAAAAATGGAGGCACCCTGACGGATGCCTCCCACAATCTTGCTCCCGAATCTCCGCCCCTGGCTAGTCGGCGGGCGCCATAAACGTGACGTTGGTCGGCTCCGGCACGTCGGCGTGATGATCTGTCGGCGTAAGGCGACCCGTCTCCGGGTCCAGCGTGAAGACGCGTACCTCGTTCGCGCGGCGGTTGGCGACGAGCAGGTAGCGGCCCGTCGGGTCGAAGGCGAAGTGGCGCGGCCAGCGGATGCCCTCCTGCTGATGTCCCGCCAGCGTGAGCCGTCCCGTGGCCTGGTCAATCGAAAAGATCGCGATGCTGTCCAAGTCGCCGCGGTTGGAGACGTAGAGCCAGCGTCCCGAGGGATGGACGTGGATGTCCGCGCTTTTGTTGTAGCCGTCGAACGCCTCCGGCAGGGTGGAGAGGGTCTGCATCTCGGTGAGGGCGCCCGTCGTGGCATCGAGGGCGTAGGCCGTCACGGTGCCGAGGAGCTCGCCGACGAGGTAAGCATAGCGGCCGCTCGGGTGGAAGTCGAGGTGGCGGGGGCCGGCGCCGGGTGCGGTGGTGACCTCCTGGACGCTTTCCGCCGAGAGACTGCCACGCTCGGCGTCGAGCGGGTAGATGCGGACGCGGTCGATGCCTAGGTCGGCGGCGTAGGCGTAGCGGCCATCGGGGCCAGTGTGGATGAAGTGGGCGTGCGGCCCCTCCTGGCGCTCGGCGTCCGGGCCGGAGCCGGTGTGCTGCACCACGTCCGTCGCCTCGCCCAATCGCCCGTCCTCTTCGACAGGCAGCAAAGCCACGCTGCCGCCGCCGTAATTCGCCACCAGCACCCAATCGCCTGTTCCGTTTGTGCTGACGTGGGCCGGCCCTGCGCCGCCCGTGGCTTGCCGGTTCAGTTCTTCGAGCGCCCCCGTTGCCGAATCAATGCGAAAAGCGACGACCGAGCCCATCCCCGATGATTCGCTGACTGCATAAAGCGTCCGCGCGTCGGGAGAGCGGGCCAGGAACGAGGGATTCATCACCTCGGCCACCTTCCCGAGGAGGTGGAGCGCGCCCGTGGCCGGGTCGAACCGGAGGGCGTAGATTCCCTCGTCCGCCGCGCCACTGGACGTGCCGACGTAAACGAGCGTTGAGGCCGCCAAACCGTCGGCCGCGCTGGCCTCGGGGACGCCGGGTGCACTCGCCTGGCAGGCGGCGAAAGCAAAGGCAAGCAGCACTGTGCCGGAGAAAAGGAGGAAAGAATGTAGCATGGAGGATAAATCTTGAGGAAAGGGGAGCGTCAACGTCTGGAATCTAGACATCGTCATCTTCGGGTAGCAAGGCCCGGTAACGAGCGGCCTCCTCCGGTTTTGCCCAGGCATCGTAGAGCGCAATCACGTTTTTCAGCGAACTCTTGGTAAATCGACTGCCCGCTCCCTGGGCCTCGGCAAGATGCTCGTAGCTTTCGAGCACGAGCGGTTCGGCTTCTTCGTAGCGCGCCAGCTTCGTGAGACATTGGCCCAGGCCGGAACGCAGCGTGACGACCTGGAGGTGATCGGCGGGGAACAGGCGCTCGGCCAGAGACAAGGCCTCCTGGAAGAGGGGGAGGGCGCGCCGGGGGTCGCCGCCGGCCAGGATGATGCCGGCCAACTTGCTAGTGGTGATGACGATGGAGAAGTGCTCGTCCCCGAACGCCGTGCGGGCGATGGCGATGGCCTCGCGTTCCAACGCCTCAGCGCGGACGTAGTCGCCCTTTGCTTTCATCAGCGCCGCATAGCTGTCGAGCGTAATGGAAATGTTCGGGTGGTTCGGGCCGAGCTGTTGTCGCTTGAGGGCGAGGACCTCGTCGAAGACCGCTTCGGCGGCAGTGTACTTGCCCTGACCACGCAGCACGGTGGCCAGGATGCCCAGGTTGTACACGACGTGGATGTGCTGTGGCCCCAGCGCGGCCCGGTTGAGGGCGAGCGCCTCGCGGATGAGCGGTTCAGCCTCGTCGTAGCGGTCCAGGTTGCGTAGCAGCACAGCCAGATTGTTCAGCCCGATGGCGATGCTCGGATGGCCCGCCGGGTACACCGCTCGCCGTGTTGCCAGCGACGCACGATAGAGCGTCTCGGCTTCGGCGTAGGCGCCCTGATCGACCAATACCGAAGCCAATGCGCTGAGCGTGATGGCGACTTCCAGGTCTTGATCCCCGAGCAGTTCGCGCTTCAGGGCCAGCACCTCGCGGTGAAGCGTTTCGGCCTCGTCGAGATGCCCGAGGGCTTGTTGGGCCAGCGCGCGATGATGGAGGGCCTCGGCCACGTCAAGGTGCCGTGGGCCGTGGGCGGTGCGGCGAATGCGTAGGCTCTCGGCGGAGAGCGACTCGGCCCGCGCGTAGTCGCCCTGCGTGTGTGCGATGTCTGCCAGTTCGATGAGCGTCTCGGCCACGTCGGGGTCGGTCGGTTGCAGGAGGCGGGCGCGGAGGGCGAGGGCGTCCTGCAGAAAGGGCGTGGCTTCGTCGCGCAGCCCCAAGCGGTTGTAGACACGTCCCAGCGTTGTGAGCATCTGGGCCTGGACGAGCGGCTGCTCCCCCAGTTCATCCCGAATCTGGTCGGCCCCGCGTTGCAGGAAGGTGCGCACCTGCATCGTGTCCAGGCGATCCGGGGCGAACGGGTCTGAGGCGTCGAACAGCCCTTCGAGGAAGGCGACAACCTCTTCGGCCTTGGCGCGCTCTTGAAGTGCTACGTTGCGTTCTTCGGTGACGCGCAGCGTGTAAAAGCTCACGAAGGTCACCAGCAGCATGGCAAAGGCGCCAGCTGTAGCCACCCCGAACCGGTGCCGGCGCACAAACGTGCGGAAGCGATAGCCGACCGTATCGGGCTGTGCGGTGACGGGCAGCCCGGCCAGGTGCCGCTTGATGTCGTCCAGGAACGCGGCGGCGGAGGTGTAGCGACGCGCCGGCTCGGGCCGTAGGGCTTTCAGCAGGATCGTGTCGAGATCGCCTCGGAGCCGGCGCTGGAGGCGGTCCGGGGTGCTGGCCCGCGCCGCACCGACGGCCTCGGGCGTGAGGGTGTCCGTCGTGCCGTCGCGCTGGCGGCGTTCCGTGGCCTTCGTGACGGCTGTAGAGGGCCGTTCGGGGCCGGTCTCCGTCGCAAGGGAAGGCGTGCTTTCGTAGGGACGGTGCCCGGTCAGCAACTCGTACAGGACTACACCGAGGGCATAGACATCCGTGGCAGTTGTCACGGCCCCCCCGGCGGCCTGCTCGGGCGCGGCGTACTGCGGCGTCATCACACGTACGCCCGTCCGCGTCAGCCCGTCGTCTCCATCGGAGAGCAGCTTGGCGATGCCGAAGTCGAGCAGCTTGACCCGCCCGTCTTCCCGCACCAGGATGTTCGAGGGCTTGAGGTCGCGGTGGACGACGAGGTTCTGGTGGGCGTACTGCACGGCCTCGCAGACGGCCTCGAAGAGCCGCAAGCGCTGGTCCACGGAGAGCGTGCGGGCATCGCAGTAGCGGTCGATGGGCGTGCCCGCAACATGCTCCATCACGAGGTAGGGCCGCCCGTCCTCCGACGCGCCGCCATCGTAGAGCCGGGCGATGTGGGGGTGCTGGAGCGAGGCGAGGATCTGGCGCTCGTGGCGGAAGCGGCGGAGGATCTCGTCGGTGTCCATGCCGCGCTTGACGAGCTTGAGGGCCACCTGCCGCTCGAACTGCCCATCGGCGCGCTCGGCGAGGTAGACCGTGCCCATGCCGCCCCGCCCCAACTCGCCGACGAGTCGGTACGGCCCCAGGCGCGTCGGCGCCTCCGGCAAGGCGCGCCAGCGGGCCTCCAGATCGGAGAGCAGCGGCGCGGCGAAGTCCGTGGCGGAGTCACCCAACGCCTGCTCGGCCAGGTCGGTGCTTTCGAGCAGGCGAACGACTTCGTGGTAGAGGGCCGGATCGTGGCCGCAGGCGTGCCGGAGGAAAGCCGTCCGCT